>CAURYI010000014.1:0-14855 GCA_963529075.1 uncultured Eubacteriales bacterium | reverse complement strand
CAAACTCAATGCTTATATTTTTCTCTTCTACTACTACTGTTTCTCTTCTGATTTCATTATTTATTAGTTTAGTTAAATCAAATTTTGTGTCATGAAATTTTCTTTCTTTATATTCCAACTTCATCAATTCTAATAATTTTTTAACCAATTCATCCATTTTCTTTGCTTCATCACGGATTACTTCGGCATAAAAAATCCTTGATTCTTCGTCTTTATTAACATTGTCTATTAATCCTTCAGAATATCCTTGAATTAAAGCTATTGGTGTTTTTAGTTCATGTGAAACATCTGAAATGAATTGTTTCCTCATTTCATCAACTTTTAATTTTTCTTCAACTTTTCTCTCTAATTCATTATTGTTTGATCTTAATTGTTCAATTGTCCTTTCAAGTTTATCGGACATTAAATTTATGTTATGTCCAATTTCCCTTATTTCACTATAGTTTATTCTTTCATCAAATTTTTCACTAAAATCAAGCTTTACCATTTTTCCTGTTATTTTTTGTATTTTATTAATTGGCTGTACGATCTTTCTTGAAAAAACCGATGATCCTATAGCTGAAAAGATTACTAAAATAATCCCAATAATCCCAATGGTTTCATTGGCTATTTTAATATTTTCTTTTATTGGTTCCATTTGTATTTTGATATATATTATATCTCCATTTCTTAACTTGGATTCTGCTAATACATATCCATTTTTATATTTGCTTGAAACTTCTTTTAATTTTATTCCATTTACTTCTTGAACTGATTTTGCAAAAATTGTTTTTTTGTCTTGCTTAACTTCTTCTGAAATCTTATCATTAGATGTATATTTTATTAAACCTCTCGCTTCTTCTATGTATATATCTACATAGTTCAATGTTTCTATTTCTCTAATTTTTTTCGTTCTTTCATATTCTGTTAATTCTTCATCTTCATAATAACTATTTATTGTGTCAACAATATTTCTTAGATTATTAGTTTTAGTAAAATAATAAACATTTTCCGAAATTAAATTATTTAATAACACCAGACATAGTATTATTGCTATTGTAAATGAGCATAAAAATGCATATAGTTTAAATCTGAGTGTTTTTACTTCTTCCTGCATTTCAAATTTCTTTGTTTTTTTCATAAAAATTCCCTACTATTATTTTATTTCAAATTTATAACCTACACCTCTCATTGTTTTGATGTATTTTCCTTTTTTACCTAATTTATGTCTTATTTTCTTTATGTGGCTATCTATTGTTCTTGAATCACCATAATAATCATAATTCCATACATTATTTAAAATTTTATCTCTTGATAGTGCAACATTTTCATTATCTAATAAATATTTTAGTAGTTCATATTCTCTTAAGCTTAATTCAATTTGCTTTCCATCTACTGTAATGTTTCTTCCCTCTGTATCAATTTCAATTCCATCATAATTCTTCTTTTTAATTTCTTTTGGTGAAGTTCTTTGAAGTATTGCTTTTATTTTAGCAATTAATATTTTGGGGCTGAATGGTTTTGATACATATTCATCAACTCCTAATTCATATCCGAATAATTCATCTTGCTCTTCTGATCTAGCTGTTAACATTATTACTGGTACATTCGATATTTGACGAATTTGTCTAAGTGCTGACCACCCATCTTGTTTTGGCATCATTACGTCCAATATTACCAAATTCACTTTATTCATGTTTGATTCAAATTGCTCTACCGCTTCTTCTCCGTCTGCTGCTTCTAATACAGAATATTCTTCTTGTTCTATAAAATCTTTTATAAGCTTTCTAATTCTAGATTCATCATCCACTATTAATATCATTTTATCGTTCATATAATTCTCCTTATATTTATTATATTTGTTACATTATAATTTCTATTTTTGTCCTTTTTGTAACTAAATTATGATATTTCATGGTTATTTTATTATTAATTCTATACTAATGCAAGCATTTCACAATTTCTTATATGCCTTACATATATCTTATCTTTTTTTAAAACTTCTATTACATCAAACCTGATGTTTGATTCATTTAAATGATTTAAAAATACGTAGTAGGATGCTGTTAATACTATATGTTTTTGCTTTATTCTATTTACAGCTTCTATTGGTTCACCATATCGATTGCTTGTTCTAGTTTTAACTTCTATAAAAATTATTTGATCATCCTCTTTTGCTATTATATCTATTTCTCCAGACTTACATCTAAAATTTTGTTCAATTATTATATATCCCAATCTTTGTAAATATTTTATTGCTATTTTTTCACCTTCTTGCCCTAGTGTTTTCTTATAAAACATTTTTAACATCTTCTTTCATTTTGTATTTTATAACATATCTTCCCCCTGGAAGGTTTATAACTTTATTCTCTAATTCTAGCATTACTAATGTTGTATTTACTTCTGCAACTGTTTTTCCGCTTCTTTCTATTATTTCATCTACTGTTGAAGGAATGTTACCTATGGCATAGTAAATATCTTTGTATTTACTATTTATTTCTTCCTCTTGTTCTTCTATTCCTATATAGTTCATAATATCCAATGGCGAAATCACTAAATTTGCTCCGTTTGATATTAATTTATTACAACCTAAACTTAATGGGTCAGTTAAATTTCCAGGTATGCAAAATACAGGTTTTGATTGCTTTATAGCTAAATTGGCAGTTATCATACTTCCACTATTTAATCTAGCTTCTACTACTAAAACGCCTAATGACATTCCACTTATTATTCTATTTCGGTGTCTAAATTTACTCATATCTATTTCTTGATTTGGAGGATATTCACTTATTATCATTCCATCATTTTTCAGGATTTTCTCAACTAGTATTTCATTTTCCTTTGGATAGATATGATTAAATCCTGATGCTAATACCGCTATTGTTCTGCCTTTATAAGATAATGAATTTAAATGTGCTATCGTATCTATTCCTTTGGCTAACCCACTTATTATGCATATATTATTTTCTGATAATGTTTTTGAAAATCTTTTTGTTATTTCTACACCATATTTATCAGCATCTCTTGTTCCTACAATTGCTACTATTTCTTTTTTGTTCAACAATTTAATATTTCCGACAATATATAATACTTTTGGCTTGCTTGGAATATTTTTTAGCCTTTCAGGAAAATCCGAATCTGATTGATCTATCTTTATTACATCATATCCAAAAATTTTATTTTCTGACATTTACTCTCCTTCCATATATTTATATATATTTGTTTTATATTTTATTGCTTCAATAATGTGCTCTTTTCTTATATTAAAACTTTCTTCTAAATCCGCAATTGTTCTTGCAATTCTTAATATTTTAAAATATGACCTTATACTTAAGTTAAATTTTTTGAAAGTTTGTTTTAAAATTTCTTCGGTTTCTTTATCTATCTTGCAATATTTTTTAATATTTTTTTCTTCTAATTCTGAATTTGTCTTTATATTTTCTTTTTTATAACGCTCAAGTTGTATTAATCTTGCTTTTTCTACTCTTTTTTTAATTATTTCAGATGATTCTTCTTTACTTTCTTTCAAACTATTATATTCAATATTACTGCACTCTATTGTTATATCTATTCTGTCTATTATTGGCCCACTTAATTTATAGGTATATTGCTTTCTTTCTAACCTACTGCATTTGCATTCCTTGATATTTGTTCCTCTATATCCACATTTACATGGATTTGTTGCTAATATCAATAATGTATTGCATGGATATCTAACTTTATTACTATTTCTAGTTATTAATATTTCCTTATCTTCTATTGGATTTCTTAAAGCTTCTAATGTTTTTTTATCAAATTCCAATAACTCATCTAAAAATAATACCCCATTGTGTGCTAATGTAATTGCTCCTGGCTTTGGAGTATTTCCACCGCCTATCAATCCTGTTTTTGTTATTGAATAATGCGGATTTATGAATGGTCTTGTCGTTTTTATTTTTTCTTGATTTTCTACTAAATTGCTTATTTTATTAATTTCTAAAATTTCTTGATAATTTAATTTTGGCATTATAGATAATATTCTTTTTGCTATCATTGTTTTTCCATTACCTGGAGGACCTATTATCATACAATTATGATGCCCAGCAACAGCAATCTCCAAGGCTCTTTTGGCTTCCTGTTGTCCTTTAACATCTTCAAAATCTAAATATTCTTCATGATTATTTGATAAAATTTCTGAGACATTTACTCTCTTTCTTTCTAAATCCATCTTAGAGTATAAATATTTTATTACTTCATTTAAATCTTTTGCTCCTAATATTTCAGTATCATCTATTATTGATATCATATCCAAATTTTCATATGGTATTATTATTGTTTCTATTTTGCTTTTTTTGGCCTCTAAGCAGAGAGGTAAAATTCCCTTTGTTCTTTTTAACTTTCCATCAAGTGATAATTCACCTATAAAAGCAATTTTAGATAAATCCTTGCTTTCTTTCAGAATATTACTACTTTTTAAGATTCCTATTGCTATCGATAAATCGTAGTGCGATCCAACTTTTTTAATTTCTGCTGGTGATAAATTTATTATTATTTTCTTAGATTGTAATTTGATTCCGGAGTTTTGAATGGCCGCTTTTACTCTATGTTTTGCTTCTTTGATACTCGAATCTGGCAGTCCTATAATTTCAAAACGAGGAAATCCTGATGATATATCTACCTCCGTTTCTATCTTTACTGGATTTATTCCTTCCAACCCTAATGTGTTTATTTTACTAATCATACTTTCACTTCCATATGGTATTATTTGCCATTATGATATTTCTTATTTTTACCATTGTCAATGAAAACTATATTCAAAATAAATTCAATAAATTATATTTTAATAAAAAAAATCGAGATATCTCTAATATCTCGATTTCTTTTCTATTTTGGTTTTGCTATTAAAGCTTTTATTTTTATGCCTTCTGCCATAAACATCTTTTCATGTTCGGTCTGCACATTTCTTTCATCTTTCCAAAAATTTTCTTCTGCATGCAAATCATCTGTTTTGCTTATTATGTCATAGCCTGCATTTTCAAAATACTCTAAGCTTGCTTTAAATAATTCATCATCATCTGTTTTAAAATATATTTCACCTTTTAAAAAACTTTTATATATTAATAAATTTCTATCAAAAATTAATCTCTTTTTATGATGTTTACCTTTTGGCCATGGATTACAGAAATTTATATAAATACGTTTTATTTCATCATCTGATCCTAATATTTCTGAAATATTTGAAATATCAAATCTTACAAGTTTAATATTTTTTACTACTTTTTGTTTTTCTATTTCATTTTCTATTTCTTCTTTATCAGTTGATTTTCTAATGCCATAAATTACTTCGATATTTCTCTTAGCCATTCCTAGCATAGCATCAATTAAGTCTACTGCTATATAATTAATATTTGGATTTTCAATTGATGATTGACTTACAAAATTTCCTTTTCCACATCCTAATTCAAGTCTTAATTCATTATTATTTTCAAATGCCGTCTTCCATTTGTTTTTATATTCTTTTGGATTATCTATATAAAATGGACTTGTTTCTAATTCTTCCCTTGCCCAAGGTTTAAATCTTATTCTCATATTAATATTGTCTTCCCCAAATAACCATTTTTGTTGCTGGTTTTCCGCAAATTGCGCATTTATCGTCTAAATGTTCTTGTTCAAATGGCATGCATCTTGATTTTGCTCCTGTTTCTTCTTTGATTTTTTCTTCGCATTTTTCATCGCCGCACCACATTGTTTTGATAAATCCTTGATTTGCTTCCATTTGTTCTTTGAATTCTTCTAAAGTTCTTGCTGATGTTGTTTTGTTTTCCATATTCTCTTTTACTATATTGAACATGTTTAATTGAATTTCTTCCATCAACGCTTTTATTGTTTCATTAATTCCTTCTAGTGAAACAACTTGTTTTTCAAAGTTATCTCTTCTTGTTATAACACATTGATTATTTTCAATATCTCTTGGTCCAATTTCAATTCTAACTGGAACACCTTTCATTTCCCAATAGTTGAATTTGTATCCTGGTGTATAGTTATCTCTATTATCTATATCAACTCTTATATCACTTTCTTGTAATTGTTCATATAATGATTTTACTGATTTTTGAACATCTTCATTTTCTTGATTTATTGGTACTATTATTACTTGTGTTGGTGCTACTGCTGGTGGCAATTTTAATCCTCTGTTATCTCCATGTGCCATTATTATTGCACCTATTAATCTTGTTGATATTCCCCATGATGTTTGATATGCGTATTCTTGCTCAGCATTTCTGTTTGTGAATTTAATGTCAAATGGTATTGTGAAGTTTTGTCCAAAATAGTGTGATGTACCAGCTTGAAGTGCTTTTCCATCATGCATCATTGTTTCTACTGTATATGTAGAATCTGCTCCTGCGAACTTTTCAGATTCAGTTTTTTTGCCTTTAATTACTGGAATTGATAGATATTTTTCAATTATTATTGCATAAACATCTAGCATTCTTTGTGTAAATTCTTCTGCTTCTTTTGCAGTTTCGTGTATTGTATGTCCTTCTTGCCACATAAACTCTCTTGATCTCAGAATTGGCTTAGTTTCTTTTTCCCATCTAAGCACATTGCACCATTGATTATATAGAAATGGCAAATCTCTCCATGAGTTTAACCATTTTGAATACATATCGCAAAATATTGTTTCTGATGTTGGTCTTACTATTAATTTCTCTTCTAATTCTTTTTGACCACCTTTAGTTACCCATGCTACTTCTGGTGCAAATCCTTCTATGTGATCTTTTTCCTTGTTTAATAAACTTTCTGGTATTAGTGATGGCATTGATACATTTTTCACGCCTTCTTTTTTAAACATTTTGTCTGCTATATGTTGAATATTTTCCCAAATTGCATATCCATAAGGCCTATATGCTATAAATCCTTTTACTTTTGTGTAATCGCACAATTCTGCTTTTATTACAATATCTGTATACCATTGTGCGAAATCATCTTCTATATTTGTTATATCTTTTACAAATTCATTTTTATTATCAATCATTATTTTTCTCCTATATTTTTATCTTTTATTCTTGATGCTCAAAATTTGTGGGGGATGGAGCCTCATTATTTTTTTCAATTTCTTCAACTAAATCATCTATTACTATTTGTTGATTTGAATCCATTTTAAATCTTGGTAAATCTGGTAAATCTTCCAATGATTTCATTCCAAATTTCTTTAAAAATTCTTCTGTTGTCTTATACAACATTGGCTTTCCTGGTAAATCAGATTTTCCAGCTTGCTCAATTAAATTATATTCTTGTAGTTTATAAATTGTTGCGCTTGAATCCACCCCTCTTATTGTTTCTATATCGAACTTAGTTGCTTTTTTATTATATGCAATTATTGCAAGTGTCTCTAGTGCTGCTTGTGATAATTTTGGTTCTATTCTTTTATCAAATGCTGGATATAGATATTCATAATATTCACTTTTAGTTGTTAATTGGTAGCCATCATTAATAACTATTATTTCAAAACCATGTTTTGGACTTTTATAATCTTCATTCATTTCGTTAATTAATTGCTTTATTTGATCTTCAGTTATTTCTAATATTGATTGTAATTCTGTTATCTTAATTATCCTTGCTGTTGCAAATAATAACGCTTCAATTATTCCCTTTGCTTGTTCTTTTTCCAACATTTTTCCCCTTATCTAATATTATGCGAAAATTATAACATAATAAGTCTTTATTTTCAAGAATTCTGCCTTTTGTGCTTTAATACATTTTCTATTTTTTTCCTATTGTCGTTTTTTATATTTCTTTTTCATTTCATTTCCATTTATTTATTGATTGTGCTTATTATTATATATATAATTCCATTAAATTTGGAGGTGATTGCTTTGCCTGATAAAGTATTTAAAAATTTTGAAATTGTAAAAGGTTCCAATTCTGATGTAAAGAAATTTTCAAAAACTTCTGATTATTTGCCTTTTGAACTTAGCTCTTTAGCTATTTCAAAAAATAATAATCTTGATATTATTATTCCTGACGAATCTGTTAATCCTTCTTTTAATTTACATTAAAAGACCTAAAGTATATATGTTTTACTTTAGGTCTCTTTTTTTATATTTCTGTTGATCCGATAATTCCAGCTTCATTCATTAATTTTGCACATATTATATCTATTTTACTTTCTTTATTAAATCTATATTCTTTCAATTTTTCTTGCAACTTTGGAATAAATATATCGTGATAATACACAAAACTTCCTCCAATTGCAATTGCTTCTGGCTCAAATATATTTACAATGTTTGCTATCCCACATCCTAAGTAATCTATATATTCATCAACTAGTGCCTTTATATGTTTGTGTTCAATATTTTCTCTAATGTATTTTTGAATTTCTTCTGATTTCATATCTTTTGGTAATGACAATTCTTTTTTTACCTTTTCTTTAAATCTTTTCATTGATGCATATGTTTCAAAACATCCATAGTTTCCACAATTGCAATAATTCCCTCCTTTTTCAATTACAATATGTCCTAATTCAAATCCGGAATTATTTGTTGGCTCTAGTAATTTTTCTTGTAGAAATACGGCGCTTCCTACTCCTGTTCCTATACATAGAAATACTGCATCTTTATAGTTTTTTAATGCTCCAAATTGTTTTTCAGCAATTCCTGCACATTTTCCATCATTTTTTATTGATACCGGGCAATGATATTTTTCTTTCAGAATTTTTCCTACATCAAAACTTTTTATCCTTAAATTTACTAAATTTCTTAATTCAGTTTTGCTGGGATTTCCTGGTGCCGCAATTCCTATTTTTTCAATTGACTTGATTGTTAAATTTTGCTTTTTTAATAAATCTGAAATCATTTTATAAATTGATTCTAAAATAAAATTTTTTATTTTAATTTCTGTTTCTAATTTTGCTATATCTATATCAATTGACTTTTGTGATATTAATTTACCATCATCTTTCACCAAGCCTACTCCAATGTGGCTTCCTCCTATATCTATTCCTATCTTCATTTGTTCTCCATTATCTAAAATTTTCTATTATGTATATAATCAATAATATTATATAATTAGATATTCCAATGTATGCGCTAATTGGAATTTTTTCATTTGTAGATTTCTTATAAATTTTCATTAGAATTGTTTTGAATCCAATTATTAATAGCGTTGTTGAAATTGTTAATATCATCGTTATTTCAGTTACAAAGAAATTCATTATTAAAATTAAAAAAATGTTATTAAATAAATATTGGTGTCTATTCTTCTTCTTTGAAAACAATGTGCTAATTAGCGCTATTAATATAAATATTATCATGTATATTATTATTTGATTTGGTCTAAATTCCTTATCATATACATATTTAAATATGATATTTAGTATACTTATAATTATTCCAAATATTATACTTTCATCATTTAATGTTTTATTTTTTAAGTCTATTAAAATTATTATTGCTAAAAATGTTATATACATTCCTCCCAATAATATTTCTAAGATTTTTATTATATTTATAGTATCTACATTTAAATTATAAAATAATCCTAAAAATACAAATGCAATTCCGAATATTATTTCTGTAATTATTTTTCTTTTACTTATATTATTTTTACAATATCTACATTTACCTTTTAAAATTATATAACTCAAGATTGGTATTTGATCATATATTAATAGTTCTTTATTGCAATTTTCGCAAAATGCTTTTTTCTTCCACGATATCTTAAATGGCATTCTATATGCTGTTAATTCGGCAAAACTTCCGCAGAATGCTCCTATTATAAGCAAAATCGTATATAAAAATATATTCATATTTCTTATTTCTCCTACTTCTAAAAAAAGTTACCTTTATAATTCTTCGTGCCTTACTTAAAACTTTTAGATTTATTTTAAGTTCACTTCAAATTTCAGGTAACCTTCTTTTATTAATTTACTAGGAATTATATTCTTAGTTATTTGTTGTGTTTGTTGTGTTTGTTGTGTTTGTTGTATTTACTTTATTGTTTATTACAACATTTTGTCCTTGCTGTGTTTTTGGTTTAAATACTCCAACTTGTTTTGCTGCCATATTTATTGTTATACCTGCAATTAATAATAGTACAATAATTGAAATTACTAAAACGATTAGAGTTACTCCACTTTCCTTATTTTTCATATTAATTCTCCTTTGTATATTAATTTGTTTTTACACTACTTGTTACAACTTTTTTATTTAATGTATTTGTTTTATTCATGTTTATTTTATCATTATTAGTTTTTGTTTGTAAAGTTGTTTTTTTATCAGTATTTTTTTCTTCTTTTTTTATTTCAGTATTTATTTCAAATGGATCCGGTCTTTCTTTATTATAATTTTTGCTTTGTTGATATATTGTTAAATCCGAATTACTTACTTCGTATATATTTTCTTCACTTGTATTTTCATTTTTCATTATTGTTTGCTTTGGTATATATTCTTTTACCTTCGTTGGTATGATTTTATTCATTGGAAAGAATTGTTCTTTTATAACAATTAGTATTATTATAAATAATATGATTATAATAAGTGATAAAAAAATACTTCTTAGCGTATTTTTCTGCATTAGATTCTCCTTATTTCTCTTCTAATATTTTTATATTTCTTATTTGAAATTTTGCTTCATCTTTTTTCATGTTAAAATTTGATACTTTAAAATTGTTTTCAATATCATACATAAAATTAGCAATTCCTAAATATGGTCCAGTTACTGTAATGTCAAAATTCTTTGAAATATCAGTATAATCCTCTATACTCATTTTTAAATTTACGCCATGTTTTTTTGCGCTTTCTTCAATTTTACTCCAAGCATATTCTTTTGTATATGTTTTTAATTTTGTTGAATTATTTTTTTTTGCTTCTTTTAATGTTTCTGTATATTCTTGTTTTACTGTTGAAATTAATTTTTCATTTGCATTTATTTTTGATACTAATTCTTGATAATCTCTTGTTTCGTCATTTGCTTTATCAATTTTATTCTCCAATTCACTATATGATTTAATTGTTTCTTCTATACTTGCTATTCTAAAATTTCCTATTGATATTCCAAACTTTAATGAAATTCCAATTAGTACCATAAATACTAAAAATATTAATATTACTAGTATTTTCTTCATTTGTCCTCCGTAACTACTTTACCTCAACTTCTATTGAGGCTTGTTTTGTATTTGAATTCAAATCAATCTCTGATATTTTTACATTCTTTAAAACAGTGCTATTTTCTAAATCTTTTTTAAACTTTTCTATTACTACTTTATCCTCTGATTGAAGAATTATTGTGAATTTTTGTGTTTTATTTTCTTCTGCTGATTTATCTTCTACTGATTTAATTTCTATTAATTTTACGTTTTTAGGAATTGTATAATATATTTGATTTAACAAATTATTTACCTTAGATTTCTTCTCTTCTACTATTGTGTTTGATTTTGCTGTTGCATATTCTGTTATTATTGATTCTATTTTTTGTTTATCTTCTTTTGCTTTTTCAATTTGTACTGATGCATAATTTAATATACTATCTACTTTTTCTTGTTTTCCTTTTATTTGATAATTTAATAAAAAATTTCCAAAAATGTATATTGCAAATACTGATATTATTGTTAAACAATCTATTATTGCGTTTAATTTTTTATTTGAATTTTTTACAAGAATTAATTTATTTTCAAATCTTCTATCTCTAAAATTTAAGCTTTCTTCGTTTTTTAATCCTTCTATTGCTACAGCAATTGCTGCATTATATTCTATAAATCTTTTTTTATTATTATTTGTCGGTAAAAAATATGGTGTTAAAAACTTTATTTCTGTTTCTGGAAATATTTGCTGAAAATAACTCTCAATATTGTTTATATTAGTTCCAAATCCTGTTAGATATATTTCATCAACCTTTTCAAATTTATTTTTTACTCTTTGCAAAAATTCACTTATTTTATTTAATAATGGAATAATTAAATTTAATCTTTCATTATTTTTTTCATCTTTATCTTGATAATTATTTATATTTATTTTGGTATTTTTTATTGATTCATATAATTTTACAAATTTGGTTTCTTGATGCATTAATCTTTTAAATATTTCATACATTTCATGATTTAACTTTGCTACGCCATCTATTTGTCCATTTATTATAGTTGTTAATGTTATTATTTCTTCTAAATTAATAATTACTATGTTTTTGTTTTTTTGGTTTTCTATTAAGTTTGGTAATGATGTTGCAATTGGTGTTATTTTGTTTATAATTGATGGATCTTCAAATCTTTTATAAACATTGTATAAACTATTGGCATAATTATAAATATATATTGCTTTTCTTTGATTATTATTTTTATCAAATATATATCTACCTATTATTTCATCATTGCAAATATTGTTTTGTATGCAATATTCAGAAAATTCAAACTCTATATCCTGTTCATTTATCTTTTTATTTGTATAAATCCTAGAATAATAATATTCTTCATTTATTGTATTTGTATTTATTATTGCTTTTTCACTTTTTGTTTCTTGGATAATTTGATTTATGACCGCTTTTGGATTACCATCATATACTTTGACTCCCAAGGCTTTTGCAATTATTTTGTTCCCGTTATTTTGAATTTTGGCATATCTAATAAAATTATGGGATATGTTTAATCCTAGGCTCTCTCTCACAATTTTTTCTCCTGCGTATTTTATATTTGTCATATTTTTCCTGACACAATATTACAATTAATTTTATAGTATTAGTAATAAAAGTCAATAAAAATTTTCTTTTTGTAAATTATTTGTAATCTGTAGTATCTTTATTTTTCTCTATCATATATTTGTTCAATTTCTTCATTTGACTTATATTGATATTCGATATTATCTGTTAATGTATCTACTTTATTACAGATTCTCTCTAAATAATCAACTACCTTTTCATCTTTTTGATTTATCTTAGTAATTAACTCTTCCTTTTCTTGATTTTGTAATTGAACTTTTCCATATATAATTTTAAATCGCAACTCTCTTTCAATGAAGTTTTTTATTGGTGGATATATTTCTATTGCTGTATTTGTATATATTATTGCTTTATCTATGTCTCCTTCAATTATTGCTATTTTTGCTAAGTAATAATATGAATATGATGCTATCTTCTCATCTTCTGACTCTTTTTGTTCAAAGAAATATTTTTTTGCTTCTTCATAGTCTCTCAATATCATATTTATTTGTCCAATATTTAATTTTGATATTGCTTCATATGAATTAATTTGTGCTGCTTTTTCATAGTTTTCTTTTGCTGCAATAAAATCATTTAGCATTGTGTATGTCATTGCCATGTTATAATATAAATCATAATCTCCAATGTTGATTTTTAGCATTTTTTGATACATGTTTAATGCTTCTTTATATTGTTCATTATCATAATATGCCATTCCTAACATCATTTTGGCTTTATAATTTTCCGGGTCTATTTTTATTAAGTTTTCTAATATTTCTACTTGTTCTTCTCTTTTATTTTGGATTTTTAATATTCGCGCCAATTCGCAATATGCTTCAAAATTGTTTGTTTGTTGCTCAATGACTATAAAATACTCTTCTTCAGCTTTTTCATATTGTTTGTTTATTTCATAGTATTTTGCTAATCTTTTATGCCATACTGGACTTATTGGATGTTGCTCTATTTTATTTAATATAAAATTCCTTATCTTTATTGAATTATTTGAAAGTTTTAGACTATAGTATATGTCCATTATGTTTGTTTTTTTATACGTTAAAAATTTTATAAATATTGGCGCTATTATTCCGACAATGATTACTATAACATTTATAGTAATCATTTTTTCTTTTGTTATTAACAAGTATATCGCTAAAATAATTATTGAAATTATTTCTAAAATCCCTTCAATAATGTAATTACTATCTTTTGTTCTTATATATTTTATTATATTAATTGATAATAAAAATAATATTATCAACAATATTATTGCTTCTGTCATTTGAATCCTCTCCTTATTTTGCTATTATAACATAGTGTTTTTTGACAGTAAATATTTTTTTTGCGTCAAAGTGTTGACAAAACAAATTAATGTATTTATAATATTAATTGTCCAGTGAGACATGCAGTCATGGCGGAACTGGTAGACGCACAGGACTTAAAATCCTGCGGACTAATACTCCATCCCGGTTCGATTCCGGGTGACTGCACCAAAATAACAGGTTGGAATTTAATTCTAACCTGTATTTTTATGTCCTAAAAAAGAAGTGAGTTTATTTTGTTTGTGAACTAATTAGTTTCACTTTACACTTAACTCACTTCTTTTTGATTTGAAAATCCGCTGCTCTTAACAAGTTTTCCATTTCGTAAACATTCACATGCAGTTTTATTTATTATCCATTCTCCATCTATCTCACCATTTCCAGCAATCCAAACTGTATCTTCAATGTTCTTTGGTTTTACAGAGTATTTAACAAAAGCTAATACATCTTTTGGACTATATTCTTCCTTTTCATTGAATGCCTGTTTTTCAGATTCTGATAATATTTTTACTTCATCTACTCTATAATCCAATAGCTTTTCACGACTTATATTATCACTTTCCTTCAACTTTGCTATAAACTGTTCTTTAATCTTGTCTGCATTACTCGTTTTTTCTTTATAAATAAAATATCCCGCTATTGATAATACTATAATAAATATCAGTATTAATGTACTTATTATTATTTTATTTCTACCTTTCATATATATTCTCCTTTCTATTTTATTATTCTCATATTTTAAGAAATATTACCATATTGAATATTGTTTTTCAATAATTTAAATTCCTTTCAAATCCAATATGTTTATTTTCATAAAACACTTGAATTTTTGGGCATTTTATGGGAAAATATATACAAGTGTTTACTTATATTTAGAGAGGATTTTAATAT
>CAURYI010000013.1:0-15448 GCA_963529075.1 uncultured Eubacteriales bacterium | reverse complement strand
TTTTAGCATCATCTATAACACCTGCTTGATATGTTAAATTACGATCAAATAAATACATATCATCATAAACAAACAACGAATCACCACTACCACTATTCGGCATATAAAACTTTACTTTATTATTGTCCGAATTTTCAATAGTCATATTCTCAATTCTAACCGATTTTAAAAACTCCGTTTTATTAACTTTATCGTTTTTACTAATCTTTATATATATATCACTATATTGATTAATGTCAATATTCCATTTTGTATCATCAGTACTATTGTTTTTACCATCAGCACTACTAACGATAAGTATCTTATCAAGAACAAATGGCATTCTAATCTCACCATCATAATGATAAACAATCATTAATGCTAAAACAATAATAAATGACATAACAATAAAGCCAATAGTTATAAACCATTTAATTTTTTCTTTATTTTCAAATATCATAAACACCTCTTTGGCGAAGAGAGTGGGATTCGAACCCACGTACCACTTACGTAATAAACTGTTTTCGAGACAGCTCCGTTCAACCACTCCGGCATCTCTCCATTTTTATTTTTTATTTTTTCGAAGCTCTTTAAAAAAATCTTTAAGGATTTTTCTACATTCTTCCTCGCAGACACCTTTCTCCACTTCAATAATATGATTAAATTTATAATCGCCAAGTAAATCCAAAACTGAACCACATGCTCCAGTCTTATCATCCATTGTCCCTATATACAATTTATCAATTCTTGATTGAATTAAAGCACCTGCACACATTGAACAAGGTTCTAAAGTAACATACATTTCACAAGCAGTTAATCTCCATGATCCAAGTTTCTTTGAAGCTTTTTTTATGACACTTATTTCAGCATGCTCAGTTGTATCACACTTTATTTCTTTTAAATTATGTGCCCTCGCAATAATTTTACCATCCTTCACAATTATTGCTCCAACAGGTATTTCCATCTTTTCATATGCCTTCTTAGCTTCTTTCAAAGCTTCATTCATATAGTACTCTTTACTTTTCATAGCATAATAATATTACCATATTTACTTTTTATTTGCAAATAAAAAGAGGCCATAAGCCTCTAAACATCCTAAATAAGGACAGTGTTATTGCCTCTTAAATCATCAATGATGTCTGGCAATAATTCAAAGTTGTAAGTTGACTTTGCAATAACTTCAATTAATTGCTTCACAAAGTCAGCATTTTCACTGATATTATCTTTTTCAAAGACAACAGTATCTACATTTTTTGCTTTTTCTACTATTTTAATGCCGTAACCTTGATCTGTAATCAAAAAATATTCAATTTCAGTTGTTTCGTTAATTAGATAATTATTCAAAATGCTTTTCATTACTCTTTCTGAATTCACTCCTCATCGCCTCCTTTTATTTTATTTTACTAATAAAAAGTGTAATTTAATATTACTACTTTTATATTTTTATGTCAATACTTTTTCTAAAATTTTCTAAAAATTTTAGAAAATTTTTACATATCATACTTTGAAACACCTTTTAAAAATTCAAAAATACCTTAAAAAATCTATAAAAAATCAAAAATACATATATTTATCATTAAATTTTATGTAAATAAAAAAGAACCTTTACAACAAAGATTCTTTTATGGTGTCCACGAGAGGAATTGAACCTCCAATCTTTCGCTTAGGAGGCGAGTGCATTATCCAATTATGCTACGTGAACATATATAAGTTCTAAGAAAACTTAGAACTATTTATTGTTTGAAGCATCAGCTTCTTTCCAGCCATTTAATCCGGCCCTCTTTATAGCCCCCATCAAATTAGCTCTAGTATGCTTATTTTTTATTTCCCATGATCTTAATAAATCAAATGCAAATTGTCTAGATGTATTTCCATCCTGTGGACAAACCTTAGGCATTGGACTTATTCCATTTGATTTACAAAATGATTTTGTTCCCTTTTCAGAGACATAAATCAATGGTCTAATCAAAGTCATTCCTGATTTATCCATATATGTAATAGGAGCAATTGTAGAAAAATTACCAGCAAAAATCATATTCATTAATAAAGTTTCTATAACATCATCTTCATTATGACCAAGAGCAATTTTGTTACAACCATTTTCTTTTGCCACAGTATTAAGCATACCTCTTCTCAAATTAGCACATAAAGAACAAGGATTCGTTTCTTTTCTTTCATCAAAAACAATCTCTTTAATATTACTTTTATAAATAACCAAAGGAACTCCTACATTTTCACATAAATTATGTAATAAATCTTCATCAAATTCAGGAAATCCAGGATTTATAGTAATTGCAATAAGCTCAAACTTATTTCTATAAAAATACTGTAATTCCCTCATTTTGTAAAGTAAAGCAATCGAATCCTTCCCACCAGAAAGTGCTACTGCTATTTTATCACCATCTTCAATCATATTATAATCATCAACAGCTCTTCTAACACATCCAGATATTTTTTGCATAAAAACTCCTAATCAACAAATTTCTTCATAGCTTCACTCAATACAGCAAGTTGATTTTCAGCATCTTGCATAGTTGAACCCTTTACCCCCATATAAAACTTAATTTTTGGTTCAGTTCCAGAAGGTCTAACACAACACCAACTATTATTCGATAATTCATAATATAATACATTTGATGTTGGCAAATCTGTTTCATAAACTTCACCATCAGCTTTTTTAATAACATGTTCTTGATAATCTCTTACTTCTAACACATTCAAACCAGCTAATTCAGTTGGTGGATTAGAACGCATTTTAGCCATTTTATTTTTTATTTCCTCAGCTCCATCAGCGCCCTTTAAAACAATTGAAACTTGCCCCTCTCTATAATAACCATATTTTTCATAAATTTTAATCATTTGCTCCCATAAAGACCAACCTTTATTTTTATAAAAAGCTGTAGCTTCACACAATGCCATAACCGCCGAAATGCCATCTTTATCCCTAGCATGTGGAGCAATTAAACATCCATAACTTTCTTCAAACCCAAAAAGATATTTGTATGAATTTTCCTCTTCAAACTTTCTTATTTTTTCACCAATCCATTTAAAACCTGTTAAAGTTTCAAACACTTTAGCACCATAATTTTCCGCAATAGCTTTAGTTAATTCAGAAGACACAACTGTAGTTATAATAGCTCCATTATTAGGAAGTATTCCCTTTTCTTTTTGCTGTGACAGTTCATATTCACAAATTAACAATGCCGACATATTTCCAGTATATGAAACATACTCACCATTACTCATTTTAGAAAAAACACCAAGTCTATCAGCATCAGGATCAGTTGCCAACACAACATCAGCGTCCACTTCTTTTGCTAATTTTAATGCAAGTTCAAAAGCCTTAGGATCTTCAGGGTTTGGATAACTTACAGTTGGAAAATCTCCATCAGGTTTTTCTTGTTCCGGTACAACATAAACATTTTCAAAACCAAGTTCTTTCAAAATTCTTTGCACCGGTAAATTTCCAGCACCATGCAAAGGTGTATATACTATTTTTACATTTTTAGCTTCTTTTTTAATAATTTCAGGATTCAAACAAGATGATTTCAATGCATTTATAAAAGCATCATCAATTTCTTCTCCAACATAATTCAACAAACCAGCTTCTATAGCTTCATTCTTATTAAGAGTTTTAATTAAAGAAAAATCCTTAATAGACAAAACTTCATCAATAATTCCCTTATCTATCGGTGGGATAATTTGAGCGCCATCACTCCAATAAACTTTATATCCATTGTATTCAGGTGGATTATGACTTGCTGTAATCATAATTCCAGCTGTAGCATTTAAATATCTAACAGAAAAAGATAACTCTGGAACAGGTCTCAAATTATCAAAAAGATTCACATTAATTCCATTAGCATTCAAAACCAATGCTGCAATTTCACTAAACTCCTTTGACATATGTCTAGAATCATAACTAATCACAACACTTGGATTTTCAATTTTCATTTTATTGATAAAATTAGCTAACCCTTGAGTAGCTCTGCCAACTGTATATTTATTCATTCTATTTATACCAGCGCCAATTACTCCTCTCAATCCCGCAGTACCAAATTCTAATTCTTTATAAAATCTATCTTTAATTTCCTCTTCATTATCACGAATTGAATCCAACTCTTTTTTTGTTTCATCATCAAAACAATCATCATTCAACCATTCATTATATTTTTCAAAATAATTATTCATAAAACCTCCTCATCACTTATAAAATTAAGGAGAAATTTCAAATTTTCTCCTTATGCCATTATTTATTATGAAATTCAATATATAATTTACGAGCTGTTTCTGGGCTATCTTCACCTTCAGCATTTTTTACTGGAGCAAATTCATTCTCCCTCTTAACCCTCAAAACAACTAAATCATCTAATTTTTCAAAAGCATCAAATAAAAATGATTCAAATTTATATGCATTAGGTTTATCTGAAATAACTAATTTTCCATCATTATCAATATATTTAGCCTTTTTAAAAGCCACATGGTATGGTAAATCAATTGATGAAATTTTATTAATAGCACTTAAACTAAATAAATTACACAAAATATGAGATTCCGCATATTTTAATTCACCATTCTCCAATCTTTCCTCTGCCAATTCATCTGAAATTTCTGAATACTCAATAACACTAGGTCTTCCATCTTTTTTACAGAAGATCCCTACTTTTTCATGTGGATTTGCTTTTATAATACTTTTTCCAGCAGCTTCAACATTTTCTTTGATTGAAAGACCTATTAAAACAGGATCAACCGGTTTAACTAAAACATTATCTACACCACCAATAAATACCCATTCTATTCCTCTTGATTGCATATCATATAAAGCTCCACCCTTTAATATAGATTTAAAAATTCCACCATGTCCATCTGCAGCCTCTTTAATATTTCCTTTTTCGTCAATCAAGCATTTACCTTCAGTATCCAACATTGGTAATTTACTCTGAGTAAAAAAGAATATATCACCTTTGTTATAACCAAAATAATTATTTTTTTCAAAGAATTCAACTGTTTCAGCATTATTTTCATCACTAGTCATGATATACCATGGTACACTAACTCCATATTTTTCATTTTCAGCCTTTAATGTATCACATAAAATTTCAAAAATAGATTTATGATTTCCAAGCCCTAAATCAAATGTTCCCTTTGGCCCAGTATGTCCAAGTCTAGTTCCTTGTCCTCCAGCCATTGTTACAACAGCTAATTTTCCATTTTTTATAATTTCTTTTCCTAATTTTTCATATTCAATATATTCTTTTTCATCAATTTTTTCTTTATCAATAAATTTTATTGGTTCAATAGTAAAATCTTCGTTATCACTATTTTTCTTACTATTTAAATAAATTTCATTAATAGCATCAAAATCTATTGTTAAAATTGAATTTAAAAATTCTTGTTTCTTTTTATCATCTGTCAATCTTTCATATTGTTTTAATAAATGTTCTTGGCCTGTTTTTTTTAATATCTTTTCAACCTGCTCAAATTTTTCTTCCATTATAATTGTTCTCCTTATTATATAATTCTTGCTAAAATTAACTTCAGTCATAAAAACAATCATGCCAATTTTATTGATATGAAAAATAATATTATAATATTGTTTTTTTGTCAATTATAAATGAGTTCAAAACATAATATTGCAAAAAGTCATAAATTATGGTAATTTATTAATAACTTTATACTATGCAAAGAAGGGAGAATTATGGAAAAACTAATAATCGAAGGTAACAAAACTTTAGTAGGAGAAGTAACAATTAGTGGTGCTAAGAACTCAGCATTAGCTTTAATTCCAGCAGCGCTATTAATAAATGGAGTAACAACAATAGATAATGTACCAAACATTAGTGATATAAAAATCATATGTTCAATATTAAATGAAATTGGTGCAACAGTAACTTTTAAAGGAGAACATACAATTACAATAGATGCACGCAATATTTCAAGTACAGCAACACCATTAGATATGACAAGCAAATTTAGAGCATCTTACTATTTATTAGGAAGCCTTCTAAGCAGGTGTCATAATGGAACTGTAGGATTACCAGGTGGCTGCAAATTAGGTGTACGCCCAATAGATCAACATATAAAAGGTTTTGAATCTCTAGGAGCAACTGTTGATATAACTCAAGGTAAAATTATAGCTACTGCCGACAAACTAACAGGAGCAAATATATATTTTGATATCATTTCAGTAGGAGCAACAATCAATTTAATACTTGCTGCTACGCTTGCTGAAGGAACAACGATTTTAGATAACTGTGCAAAAGAACCTCACATTGTGGACGTAGCTAACTTTTTAAATTCTATGGGTGCAGATATTAGAGGAGCAGGAACAGATACAATAAAAATAAATGGTGTAAAAGAATTAAAAGGCGATCATCAATATTCAGTAGTACCAGATCAAATTGAAGCCGGTACTTTTATGCTAGCTGCAATTGCTTCAAAAGGTGATATTTTAATAAAAAATTGTGTTCCAGAACACTTAGACCCTTTAACAGCAAAAATTGAAGAAATGGGCGGAATAGTAGACTATTTAGATGATACAATTCATGTAAAATATAATGGAAAAATTGAACCAGTAAATATAAAAACACTTCCATATCCTGGCTTTCCGACTGACTTACAAGCACAAACTGGAGTTGTGCTTGCACTTGCAGATGGAACAAGTATATTAACAGAAAGTATTTGGGATTCAAGATTCCAATACACAGATGAATTAATCAAAATGGGCGCACATATTACAGCATCTGGTAAAACAGCAGTATTTGAAGGTGTTCCAAAATTAACAGCTGCTAACTTATATGCTTCAGACCTAAGAGCTGGAGCAGCATTAGTAATCGCTGGTTTAATTGCAGAAGGAACAAGTGAAGTACATAACATTCACTACATCGACAGAGGCTACGAAAACATTGAAGAAAAATTCAATAAACTAGGTGCAAACATAAAAAGAGTTCACGATGATGAAGAAATTAGATAGGAAAAATAATGTTTAACTTTTATAACTTATTCAGTAGTAGTTCAGGAAATTGCTCATATGTTGAAACAGCATCCACAAAATTGTTGATAGATTGTGGATTAAGCGCAAAAAAAATTGAAGAATCACTAAAACAAATTAATTCTAGTTTATCAAAAATTAATGGAATTTTAATAACACATGAACATAGTGATCATACCAAAGCACTAAAAACAATTTGTAAAAATTATGATATACCAATTTATGCTAATAAAAAAACACATTCTGCAATCACCAAAAGTACTGAAATTTCAAACAAAAAATACTTTTTAAATGATGAGGCTTTTGATTTAGGAGAACTAAAGATAAAGCCATTCTCTATTCCACACGATGCTGCAGATCCTGTAGCATACAACATTGCAAACGCAGAGAAAAAAATTTCAATTGCCACAGATATTGGTCATATTGATAAAAATTTAATAAATAATTTAGTAGGAAGCAATTTTATATTATTAGAATCAAACTATGATTTCGAATTATTAAAAAATTCATCATATTCATACAATTTAAAGCAAAGAATTGCAGGACCTTTTGGGCATTTATCAAATGATGATGCAGCCGAATTAGTAAATTATTTAAATACACAAAATCTAAATAACGTAATGTTTGGACACTTAAGTAAAGAAAATAATACACCCGAACAAGCCTACCAAACAACAATGAATAAACTTATAAAAAAAGACTTAAAAGACTTTACTCTGCAAATCGCAAACCGTGATGAAATAAGTAAAAAAATTATATTATAAAATTAATTGAGGTAAAAATGCTACATATAAATTTAATTTGCATTGGAAAATTAAAAGAAACCTATTTAAAAGATGCAATTCAAGAATATTCAAAAAGATTATTAAAATATTATTCATTTCAAATAATAGAATTACCAGACGAAAAATTACCAGACACATTAAATCCATCAATAATATCACAAATACAAGATATTGAATCTGAAAAAATAATCGCACACATACCAAAAAATTCTTATATTATATCCTTAGATTTAACTGGTAAACAATATACATCCGAAGAATTTTCACAAAAAATTGAAAATATAAAAATTTCAAACAGTAATCTTACATTTATAATTGGTGGATCTCTTGGATTAAACTCAAAATTAAGAAGTTTAAGTAATGAAAAAATATGCTTTTCAAAAATGACATTCCCACATCAATTAATTAGAGTATTTTTAATTGAACAAATATTTAGAGCTGCAAAAATTGCAAACAACGAAAAATACCATCATTAAAATAAAATGTAGAGGAATTTATTATTTTTAGTAGGGGCGCTTTTAGAAATATAAATTTGTTTTTTAGAAAATAATAAAAATAAAATCTCATAAATTAAAATTAGTCGATAAAAACATAAACTGAACTATTTCCTCTACAATCAAAATATATGCCACATATTCCCAAAAGTCAATCATTATAATATGCAAAAATACTACAAAAAAATTCATTTAGCAATATGCTAAATGAATTTTTGATATATTTCATTTTTTGCTACATTTAAATCTTTAGCAATTTTTTTAATAATTTCCTTCTTATCAACTCCCTGATCTTCATAATATTTATAATGTTCTTCCAAAGTCATATTTTTAAAAATTTCTTTTTTATCAACAATCTTACCATCTATCATAATAATAAACTCACCCTTAGGATTGCCTATTAAATTAATCACTTCATCAATATTACCCCTATAAAACATTTCATGTAATTTAGTAAGTTCCTTCGCAACAACAACATATCTATTTCCCAAAACATTTTTCAAATCTACCAATGTTTCCAAAATTCTATGAGGTGCCTCATACAAAATCACTGTTTTCTCTTCTCTTTCAATTTCTTCCAATTTAATTTTACGATTTTTATTATTAATAGGTAAAAATCCAAAAAAAGAAAATTCTTTAGTGTTAAGTCCTGACGAAATCAAAGCATTAATTAAAGCACACGCTCCAGGAATTGGAATGATTTCAATATTCCTTTCAATAGATTCTTTAACAGCAACTTCTCCAGGATCAGAAATTCCCGGAGTACCAGCATCTGTAACAATAGCAACATCTTTACCCTCTTCCAAAAATTCCATAATTTTTTCAACTTTAAAATCTTCATTATGCCTATGATAACTAAACATTGATTTCTTAATATTCAAATAATTCAACAACTTTAATGTTTGTCTAGTATCTTCAGCCGCAATTACATCAACTGATTTCAAAATATCAACTGCTCTATAAGTAATATCTCCCAAATTACCTATCGGCGTAGCAACTAAATACAATTTTCCCTTATCCATTAACATCTCCATTATAAATTTCATTAATTTCAGAAGTATAACTCCCATCACTATTATAAATAATTAAAGGATTTTCAATCTTAAGAAATGACTTAGCTAATTTAACTCCTTTAATAAGAACCATTGTAGAATGCTCTTCAATTTTTGAATGAACAAATCTAATTACTTTGGGTTCAATCTTATATTTGTTCATAATATTAAAAACCTCAGACAATCTTTCCGGTCTATAAACCATATAAAACTCCCCGAAATCCTTCAAAATTCTAGCAGAAATTCGAATCCAATCATCCAAATTAGCACTTGATTCAAATCTTGAAATTTGTTTTTTAATATTTCCAGAATTAATACCCGTATCCAATTTTTTATAAGGTGGATTAGTAACAACAGCATCAACTCTTAATTCTCTATCAATATCTAAAATATCACTATTAATAATATTAATATCATTTTCAAGCCCATTCATCTTAATACTTCTAAATGCCATATCAAAAACGTCTCTTTGCTTTTCAAAAGCAATTATTTTAGAAGAATCCACCTTTTTACTAAGTAAAATACTAATAATACCGGTTCCAGTTCCCAAATCACATATTGTACTACACGGTCTAATTTTTTTAGCAAAATCACTTAATAAAACACTATCAATTCCGAAAACAAAATCCATCAGAATTTTGTATAATCTTTAAACCTTTGTATTGTAAATCATCTATTCTTTCCATAAAAAAATTATAACACCCAAACTACTTTATATCAATAAGCCCTAAGAAACTCAGTTTGACTTTTTACCACTTAAAATATAAAATACCTCCATAAGGAGGAAAAATGAAAAATCATTTACACGTTGGTATTGACGTAGGTTCAACCACAATCAAAATAGTAATAATGGATGATGATTTAAACGTTTTACACGAAGACTATCAAAGACATTACTCAGATACAAAAAACACATTATGCAAAGTTTTAACAGAATTTGCAGAAAAATATAAAAACAACACATATACAATCTCATTAACAGGTTCAGGTGCAATGAGTGCAGAAAAATTCATGGAAATTCCATTTATTCAAGAAGTAGTAGCATGTAAACGCGCAGTTGAAAAATATATTCCTCAAACAGATGTAGTAATTGAATTAGGCGGTGAAGATGCAAAAATAATATACTTTGATCAATCAATAGAACAAAGAATGAATGGTACATGCGCCGGCGGAACAGGCGCATTTATTGACCAAATGGCATCACTATTAAATACAGACGCATCAGGCTTAAACGAATTAGCAAAAAATTATAAAATACTATATCCAATAGCATCAAGATGCGGTGTATTCGCCAAGACAGATGTCCAACCATTAATTAACGAAGGTGCTAACACATCAGATATAGCTGCATCAATATTTCAAGCAGTAGTAAATCAAACTATTTCAGGATTAGCTTGTGGACATCCCATAAAGGGTCATGTCGCATTCTTAGGAGGACCACTAACATATTTATCCGAATTAAGAAATAGATTCATACAAACTCTAAACTTAACACAAAATGAAATAATAGTACCAGAAAATGCACATTTACTAGTAGCAAAAGGCGCCATTTTAGACTCAATAAACAAAAAAGAAATAACTCATGAAGAATTATTAAATAAAATTACAACATTAAAAACTTCAAAAGAATCAAACGGAAAATCACTAAACGCTCTATTTGAAAATGACGAAGATTATAAAGAGTTTGTAGAGCGACATGATAAAAACAAAGTCCCTAGAAAAAACCTATCAGATTTTAAAGGAGACTGCTTTGTTGGAATAGACGCAGGATCAACAACAACAAAACTAGTATTAATAAACCGAGATAATGAATTATTATATTCTCTATATGAAAGCAACGAAGGTAATCCTCTTAAAAGTGTTGAAAACATGCTAAAAAAATTATATAAGGAACTTCCAAAAACAGCACATATAAAATTCAGTGGCGTAACTGGTTATGGAGAAAAATTAATTCAATCCGCACTAAATGTAGAATTAGGTGAAATTGAAACAATTGCACATTATACAGCAGCAAAAGCATTTTTACCAAATGTATCAAGCATCATAGATATTGGTGGTCAAGATATGAAATACATCAGCATCCAAGATAACACAATAAACAATATAATGTTAAATGAAGCATGTTCATCAGGATGCGGTTCCTTTATTGAAACATACGCCAAAAGCCTTAATTTATCAATACAAGAATTCGTTAACAGTGCTATAAAATCAAAACACCCTGTAAATCTTGGCTCACGTTGTACAGTTTTTATGAACTCAAAAATAAAACAAGCCCAAAAAGAAGGTTCAGCAGTCGGAGATATATCAGCAGGACTTTCTTACTCTGTAATAAAAAATGCAATTCAAAAAGTAATGAAAATCAGAGACACAAAAACACTAGGAAAAAATATAGTTGTACAAGGTGGAACATTCTACAATAACGCAGTATTAAGAGCTTTTGAAAAAATAACAAAAATCAACGTAATAAGGCCAGATATCGCAGGACTAATGGGAGCCTATGGTGTAGCAATTCTCGCAAAAGAAAAATATGAAGAAAAATTAGACATGAATTATGAAACAACATTATCAACATCAGAACAAATTGATTCATTAACAATAAAAACAAACCACACAAGATGCCAAGCATGTGAAAACCACTGTTTACTTACAATAAATTTATTTAACAACGGAACAAGACACATTTCAGGTAACCGCTGTGAGAAAGGCGCAGGAATAGTATCTTCAAATAAAGACTTACCAAACTTATATAAATACAAATTCGAAAGATTATTTGAATACTATGAACCACTAAAAGAAGAAAAAGCCACACGTGGTACAATTGGAATACCTAGAGTATTAAATATGTATGAAGACTACCCATTCTGGTTTACATTCTTAACAAACTTAGGATTCAGAGTAATAATTTCAGAAAAAAGCAATAGAAAAACATACGAAAAAGGAATGGAATCAATACCATCTGAATCAGTATGTTACCCAGCCAAATTATCACATGGTCACATAGAATCATTAATAGAACAAGGAATAAAAACCATATTCTATCCATGTGTACCTTACTCAAGAAAAGAATTCAAAACAGCAGACAATAAATACAACTGCCCAATTGTAATATCTTATTCAGAGGTACTAAAAAACAATGTAGAATCATTAAAACAAATAAAATATTTAAATCCATTCCTACCATTCAATACAAAAAGTTTAACAGAAACAATCTTCAAACTACCTGAATTTGCTGAATATAAATTCACTAAAAAAGAATTATTAAACGCAGCAAAACTAGCAGAAGAAGAATATCAACACTACAAAGACGATGTCGAAGCTGAAGGAAATAGATCATTAAAATACATGAAAGAACACCATTCAAAAGGAATTGTTCTAGCAGGAAGACCATACCATGTAGATCCTGAAATAAACCACGGAATAGACACATTAATAACAGGATTAGGATTAGCAGTATTATCAGAAGACAGTATTTGTAAACAAACCAATATAACAAAACGTTTACGTGTAGTAAATCAATGGACATATCATTCTAGACTATACGCAGCCGCAGACTTCGTAGGAAAACACAACGAATTAGAATTAATTCAATTAACATCTTTCGGATGTGGAGTTGACGCTGTAACAACAGATGAAGTAAATGAAATATTAGCAAGCTATGAAAGACTTTACACACTAATAAAAATTGATGAAGTAAACAACCTAGGAGCAATAAGAATTCGTATTCGTTCGTTACTAGCAAGCATGCTAAAACGTGAAAAAACAGAATCACATCACAAAGAAGGCTTTGGTGATTATGAACAACGAAGTAAAATATTCACCAAAGACATGAAAAAATCAGGATATACAATACTATGCCCTCAAATGGCACCAGTGCATTTCAATCTATTAGAAAGTGCAATGCAGTCAATGGGATACAATTTCCACCTTTTAAAAGATTGTACTCAAAACACTGTAGAAACTGGTTTAAAATACGTAAATAATGACGCATGTTACCCTTCGATACTAACAACAGGACAAATGATAGAATCTTTAGAATCAGGAAAATATGATCCTGAAAAAACAGCCCTAATAATGTCACAAACAGGTGGCGGATGTAGAGCAACAAATTATATAGGATTTATCAAAAAAGCCCTTAAGGATGCAGGCTACCCAGACATACCAGTTATCTCTTTCAACGTAGTAGGAATGGAAAAAATGCCAGGATTTAAAATAACTTTAGAATTGGCACAAAAATTACTAAAATGCATAATTTACGGAGATTTACTACAAAAATTATATGCTAAAAATAGAGCATATGAAATAAACAAAGGCGAATCCAAAATATTATTTGATAAATGGATGGAAAAATGCAAAGAAATAATCAACAATAACAAAAGTAAAGATTTCAAAAAAAGCTTCCAAGAAATCGTAGATGACTTCGAAAAAATTGAAGTTGATATGTCTATAGAAAAACCAAAAGTAGGAATAGTAGGCGAAGTCCTAATAAAATATCATCCTTTTGGAAATAACTTTGTAATACAAAAATTAGAAGCTGAAGGTGCCGAAGTAATAGAACCAGATTTCATGGGATTCATTAAATTTATCTGTACACACAAAATAACAAATAGCAAATTAATGAACACCGATAAAGTAAAAGCAGCCATCTTTAAAACAGTAATAAAAATAATTGATAACATGGAAAAAGCTGAAATATCAGCACTAAAATCATCTAAAAAAGGTTATTTACTACCATGCGATATATTTGAATTTGAAGAACACATAAAAGGAATATTATCAATAGGAAATCAAACAGGAGAAGGTTGGTTTCTAACAGCAGAAATGGTAGAATATATACAAAATGGAATAAATAATATAGTATGTGTACAACCATTTGCATGTTTGCCAAACCATGTCGTTGGAAAAGGTGTAATAAAAACAATAAGAGAAAAATATCCAAAAGCCAACATCTCAGCAATAGACTATGATCCAGGCGCAAGTGAAGCAAATCAAACAAACAGAATTAAATTAATGATGGCAATCGCAAAAGACAATTTAAAAAAATAAGATTGGAGTTCAAATGAAAGCCTTAATCCCACAAGAAACATATCGTCAAATATCTGATATAAGTCTAGATTATTTAATAAATGATAAAAATATCAAAGGCATAATATTTGACTTTGATGGAACACTTTTAATAAAAAGACAAATTTCAGAAGGTACAATTAATTTTATAAAAAATGCAAAAAACAAAAAACTAAAAATAGCAATTTTAAGCAATAATATCTATATAAATCCAATATTAGTAGAACAACTAAAAATAAAGACAACAAAAAAATTCGCATTCAAACCATTAAAAAAGCCATTTCTAGATTTAGCTAATGCAATGAACTTACCTCCAGAAAATATCGCCGTAATTGGAAATAATCGTATTGCAGACATATATGGTGCAAATAAAGCAAAAATGTACTCAATATATATACAAGATTTACAAAATTTTTTCTTTAAAAAACGAATAAAAAATAATTTAAAAAATCTTGGAATAAAAAAAATAAAATAAATAATAGAAGGATTAATTCCTTCTGTTTTTTTATTAAATAAAATAAATAATAAATTAATATTAAATAATAATATTTTAATTTATAAAAAATAATCTTAATTTCAAATTAAATATCAATAAATAATTCATAAAACAAACCCAAACTTTTCTTCACAAAAATACAACAATAATTAAAAATCCCAAAAATTAAAACACAATATTTAAGATTCAATAACTAGAAGAACCAAATAAAATTATCTATTAAAACTTGTCTTTAAAGCAAACTCAATTTTGCAAAAAGACAAGTTTTTTATTTAAAATAAAAAACTAAAAAATATTAATTAAAATAATTAATTAATAAATAAAACCAATTAATAAAAAAGCAACTTAAAACAGATAATTATTATTATTTCAAAATTAATTTAAAACATATTTCTTTTAAAATATAAAATAAAAATTTGCTTACATTAAATTAATATTTAATTTAATAAAAACAATATTATTAATAATAAATAATAAATAATTAATAATTAATTAAAATCAAAAATAATAATAAATAAAATTTAATCAGAAATAAACTAATAACGAAAATAAATTTTAATAAAAAAATTTAAAACAAATAACAATTATAA
>CAURYI010000012.1:0-15641 GCA_963529075.1 uncultured Eubacteriales bacterium | reverse complement strand
ATATATTACTTTAAAATATAAAATAAAAATTTACTGATATTAATTAATATTTAATTTAATAAAAACAATATTATTAATAATAAATAATTATTTATTTAACCGCCAAAATAAAATTGTCTAAAAAACAATAGAATAAAGTAAATCCAATAAAAATAAGATATTAAAAAATAAATTTTACAATATGACAAAATAACACAATTAATAAATAATTAAATAATTAAATAATTAATTATTTAATTAAAAATAAATAATAAAATTAATCAATAAATAAAATAAATGCATTAATAATTAAATTAATTATTAATAATAAATTATTTATAAAAAAAAAAATTGAATAACTTTTTTATAAAAAAGTTATTCAATTTTAAAAAAATAAAAAATACACAATTAACATTCTACACATAATATACACATAATTAACATCAGAAATAAAAGCAAAATAAAAAGCATAAATAAAATAGATTTCTATTTCATTTATGCTAAAATAATATCCTAAATAATATGCAAAAAAAAATAATGCCTTTAAGCATTACTTGGCGGAGATGAGAGGATTCGAACCTCCGCAGCCCATTACGAACTCTAAGTGTTTAGCAAACACTCCCCTTCAACCACTTGGGTACATCTCCAAATAATATAAAAAAATGGCGGAGAGGGTGGGATTCGAACCCACGGTAAGCTCACACCTACGCCAATTTTCAAGACTGGTGCCATAAACCAACTCGACCACCTCTCCGTATGTACAAAATTAACTTGTAACACATATATTTATAACATATAAAATTTAACTTGTCAATTATAATTTTCAAAATTATTATAAAAATTAACGCAAAATTAAAACGCCTAAAATCGTTTTTAAGGCGTTTTTATTTATAATTAATATCATTTAATTGATGCTTGTCTAATAGCCTCTTCTTCCTCAAATGAAAGCTGATATTTAGACACTCCATTAACAACCGGTTTAGCGTAAACATTTGAATTATCTTCAGCATAAATACTATTAATAACTACCCCAGTATTTTTTCTATCCAATAAAGCTAAAGCAAAACTCAATTTACTTCTATTATTTTCAAACATGTCATATCTAACAATACCAATTTTCTTAATACATCTACCAAGTTCAGCATTTAAAGCTGTACAATATTCAAGAATTTGATCATCTCTTTTTTCAATATTTTCAACCTGCTTAATATATTCATCCAATGCTTCAGCAATATTAGAGCCATTTCCCAATTTTTTTACATATTTTTCATATCTATTTTTTGTTTTAATTGTCCAAAATATACTAACTGCAGAAATCCCTAAGGAAATAATACTAATAACCATAAATAAAATTTCTACATAATTAACTGTTTTCAATTTAAGCACTCCATTCATTTCTAACCATTATTTTTAACCATCTCTAGTAATCTCTCAAGCTCTTCATTTGATGAATATGAAATAATAATTTTACCACTACGTGGACCAGCCTTTAATTTGACTTTAGAGCCAAAAAACTTTTCAAAATCATTCTCTATATTTCTATAAATTGCTTCGTTCTTTTGTGCCTTTTTGACTGTTTTTGAACTATTCTTTAAAGCTCTTTCTATATCAGCAACAGTTCCACCAGTCTCAATTATTTTCGTAGCCATTTCAAATTGTTTATCTAGATCAGAAATAGCCATCAACGCCTTACAATGTCCCTCAGTAAGCTTACCTTCAAGAGCTAATTCAATAACTCTTTTGTCCAAATTTAAAATTCTCAAAGTATTAGTAACATATGTTCTGCTAATACCCAATTTATCAGCCAAATCCTGTTGCCTCAAATTATAATTATCAATTAATTCCTTATAACCCATAGCCTTTTCAATAGGATTTAAATTTTCTCTCTGAATATTCTCAATTAAAGAAATTTCTTTATTTTTTTGCTCATCTTCATCTCTAACCAAACAAGGAATCTCTTCCAATCCAGCTATTTTAGAAGCTCTCCATCTTCTTTCACCAGCAATAATTCTATAAAAATTTCCCTTATCTTCAACAATAATCGGCTGTAAAATACCATAATTTTTAATAGATTCTGCAAGTTCATTCAAACTTTCAGGATTAAATTTCTTTCTTGCTTGCGTTGTATTAGGCTCAATATCAGTAATCTTAATAAATTTAACTGTTTCGCCATTTCTTTCATCAATTTTTTGTTCTTGTTCGTTAAAACCTTCAAGTGCTATAGGTGCTGCAAACAAAGCATCTAAGCCTTTCCCTAAACCTGAATTTTTAGCCATCTTTTCTCCTTTATGTTAACTTATTTGTTTCTATTAATAAATTCCTTAACCAATTTTTCATAACTTCTTGAACCCTTAGAAATTGGATCATATAAAATGATTGGCTTACCATAACTTGGAGCTTCACTTAAACGAACATTTCTAGGAATCAATGTTTCAAAAACCTTATTTCCAAAATACTTTGCAACCTGCTCTACAACTTGATTAGAAAGCTTAGTTCTCGGATCATACATTGTTAAAACAGCACCTTCAATAGATAATTTTCTATTATAATATCTTCTAACAATATCAACTGTTTTAAGTAACTCACCAACTCCTTCGAGTGCAAAATATTCACATTGGACCGGAATCAAAACACTATCAGATGCAGTCAACGCATTAATAGTAATTAATCCCAAAGAAGGAGGACAATCTATGAAAATAAAATCATAATTATCCTTGCATTTAGCAATTTTTTCTGCTAAAGCAAATTCTCTTCTCTCCATTTGCGCTAACTGAATTTCAGCACCCGCCAAATTCATATTTGTAGGACAAATTTCAAGTTTTGGTAATTCAGTTTTTTGGATTGTATTACATATTTCAACCTCATTAACTAACACATCATAAGTTGAAAATTGACTCATCTTCCCCACTCCAAGCCCGCTTGTTGCATTACCTTGTGGATCACAATCAATAACTAAGACTTTTTTATTCTTTTTTGCTAAAATAGCAGCAATATTAATAGTTGTAGTAGTTTTTCCAACACCACCTTTTTGATTTGCTACAGAAATAACTTTGCCCAAGATCTTATCCTCCTCTCAACTGCAATAATAATATAAAAAAAGACGTAATTTGTCAATTAAAAAATTACGCCTTTTACAATATTTATAACGGATTTTTTCTTGGAATTCCAGCCTTTCGTGGATACTTTAATTCTGTATTTTTTATTTTTTTTATAATAATTACTGTTCTTTCATTATCAGTATTTCCAAGCCTAAAACTTTCTATCCTTTCAATTTCTCCACCCAATAATTTTACTGCTTTTTTAGCATTTTCAACTTCTTCATCAATATTAGGACCCTTCATTGCAATAACTTTGCCACCAACTTTAACTAACGGTAACAAATATTCCACTAATATCCTCAACTCTGCAACAGCTCTAGATACTGCAAAATCATATTTTTCACGATATTTATTATCAATTCCTACATCTTCAGCTCTACCATGTACTGTTTCAACATTTTTTAGCCCCAATTTATTCTTTACTTCATTTAAAAATTTAATTCTTTTATTAAGTGAATCAACTAATGTAAGATTTAGAGTATCATTTACTATTTTTAAAGGTAATCCTGGAAATCCTGCCCCAGTTCCAACGTCAATTATTTTAGAATTATTATCCACAAACTCACTAATACTGCATGAATCGAAGAAATGTTTCACAAGAATCCCTTCTTCATCCGTTATAGCAGTTAAATTTATTTTTTCATTCCACTCTCTTAATAATTCCATATAAACTGCAAATTTCTCTGCACTAACATTATCAATGTCCATATATTCTTTTATAATTTTATAATCCATAACTAATCCCTTTTCATTTTATTAGTTTCAAGCCAAATTAATAATACAGTAATATCTGCTGGCGAAACTCCAGAAATTCTTGAAGCTTGTCCAACAGACGAAGGTTTAACCTTATCAAGTTTCTGTCTAGCTTCCAATCTTAACCCAGAAATTTCAGAATAATTAATATCCTCACTCAACTTCTTATTTTCTAGCTTTTTAAATTTATCAACTTGAACACTTTCCAAATTAATATATCCTTCATATTTCAATAAAATTTCAACTTCTTTTTTTACTCTTTCATCAAGCTCTACCCTATCAACATCTATTAAAGCTAAATTTTCATAAGTTACTTGAGGTCTTTTCAATAAATCCGCCATTTTGAAACCAGTTGTAATTCTAGTTGTTCCAATTGATTCAAGATGATTATTATTTATTTCAGTTGGTTTAACAACAACATTTCTTAATCTTTCAACTTCATCCTCAATAGCCTTCTTCTTAATTAAAAATTTATCATATCTATCCTCCGAAATCAATCCAACTTCATGACCAATCTCTGTTAAACGTAAATCAGCATTATCCTGTCTCAAAAGTAATCTATATTCAGCCCTAGAAGTCATCATTCTATAAGGTTCAGTAACACCTTTCGTAACTATATCATCAATTAAAACTCCTATATAAGCTTGAGATCTATCCAATATAACAGGTTCCTTACCTTTTAATTTTAATGCAGCATTAATTCCTGCTATCAAACCCTGAGCAGCAGCCTCTTCATATCCTGAAGTACCATTAATTTGCCCAGCAAAAAACATTCCAGAAATTCTTTTATGTTCCAAACTAATTTTTAATTCTTGAGGATCAATACAATCATACTCAATAGCATAAGCAGGTCTAGTAAACTCACAGTTTTCCAATCCAGGAACAGTATGATACATTTCTAACTGAACATCCTCAGGTAAAGAAGAACTCATTCCCTGAATATACATTTCATCAGTATCTCTGCCAATAGGTTCTACAAACAACTGATGTCTCTCCTTATCAGCAAATCTAACAACTTTATCTTCAATAGAAGGACAATATCTAGGTCCAGTACCATGAATTTTACCAGAATATAAAGGACTCCTCATCAAATTCTTCCTAATTACTTCATGAGTTTTTTCATTTGTATATGTCAAATAACATGGCATCTGTGTATCATCTCTAGTAAAATTATTTTCCAAAGAAAAAGGCTCAATAACTTCATCCCCATTTTGAATCTCCATTTTAGAAAAATCAATACTTCTTCTATTAATTCTAGCAGGTGTACCAGTTTTAAATCTTCTAATTTCAATATTTAATTTTTTTAGAACCTCTGACAAATCATTAGCAGCAGAAACACCATCAGGACCAGAAGAATAATGAACTTCCCCTATATGTATCATACCTTTTAAATAAGTACCAGTAGCTAAAATAATAGCATCCACATCATAAATCGCTCCAACATTCGTCACAATGGACTTAACTTTATTATCTTCAATAACTATATCAACAATCTCAGCCTGTTTAATAAAAAGATTTTCTTGCTCTTCTAAAGTCTTCTTCATAGCACTTTGATATTGTTTTCTATCCGCCTGAGCTCTTAAAGAATGCACAGCAGGCCCCTTAGAAGTATTCAACATTTTTAACTGAAGATAGGTCTTATCAATATTCTTTCCCATTTCCCCACCTAAACAATCAATTTCTCTTACAATATGTCCCTTAGAACTACCTCCAATATGAGGATTACAAGGCATATTAGCAATACACTCTAAACTTATAGAAAAAACTAAAGTTCTCATACCCATTCTAGCAGCCGCAAGACCTGCTTCACAACCAGCATGACCAGCTCCAATAACGGCTACATCATATTTTCCTGCAAAATAATTCACATTAACCTCCTTATAACATTTCAACATTTTAATTCACATTATCCACATTTTATGTATGATTTTTGTGAAACCTGAACACTTTTCCACATAAAAAAGTTAGTAAAATCAAGTTATCAACATTTTTCACATCATATATTTTTAAGCAATGTTCGCTTTTAAATTTTATTTTCCTAAACAAAACTTCTTGAATATTTCATTAATCACATCATCAGTAACATTATTTCCTGTAATTTCTGCCAAATAATTCATAGCATTAGTAATATAAATTGAAATAATATCAATATACATATCATTCTCAGCCGCATTAATAGCCTCATCAATTTCTATTCTCGCCTTTTGAATTAAATTTTTATGTCTTTCATTACTAATTAAAACATCATTTGATAAACTTTCATTATTAAAACTATATATTTCAACAATTTTATCAAAAAGCCCTTGTATTCCAATATCTTCCATAGCAGATACTTTTAATATATTTTTATTAATAGACTTTAAACATTTTTCCAATTCAATATTTTCAGATAAAACATCAATTTTATTTAATAAAATTATACATTCTTTATCCTTAATAATTTCCAAAAGCTCCTGGTCATCTTCAGTTAAATTCTTTGTAATATCAAATATTGCAATAATTAAATCCGCCGAATCAGCTAATTTTTTACTCTTTTGAATTCCTATTTGCTCTATTTCATTAGAAGAATTTCTGATACCTGCAGTATCAATCAATTTTAAAGGAATCCCTTCAACATCAACAAATTCTTCAATAGTATCACGAGTCGTTCCTTCAATATTACTAACAATTGCTCTATCCTCTTTTAATATTCTATTTAATAACGAAGATTTTCCAGCATTAGTCTTTCCTAAAATAACCGTTTTTACACCATCTCTTAATATCTTTCCACTATTAAAACTATTCTCTAACTTAATCAACTCTTCTGAAATAATCCTCAATTCACACAAAGATCTATTTTTTGTAACTTCCTCTTCATCATATTCCGGATAATCTATATTTACATCAATTGCAATCATTAAATTAAGCATTTTTTGCCTAATATTTTCGATTTTATTAGATAAATGACCTTCTAATTGATTAATAGATTCTTTCGCCTCTCTGACTGTTTTAGAGTTAATTAAATCAATAATGGCCTCAGCTTGAGACAAATCAATTCTACCATTTAAAAAAGCTCTTTTAGTAAATTCACCAGGACCCGCAATCTCAGCTCCATTTTCCAAACAAAGTTCCAATATTCTTTTTTCAACAACCATACCTCCGTGAGTATTAATCTCACACATATTCTCAGTAGTATAACTCTTAGGTGCAACAAAATAAGATATTAAAACCTCATCCACAATTTCCTCGTTTTTCGGATCAATAATATTACCATATTTAATTTGATATCCCTTAATAAAACCATCATTATTCTTTGGTCTAAAAATCTTATCTAAAATTTCAAATGACTTTTCCCCAGACATTCTAACTATCCCAATACCACCATTTCCCATAGCAGTAGATATTGCAACAATTGTATTCTCCATTATTACCTCCAAAATAAAAAGTCAAAGTAAGATTGTGTTCTATTAACAACAATCTCGAACTTTGACTTCGAAATTTTTATTTACTTATTTTAAATCAATTACCAATCTTCTATATGGCTCTTCTCCAATACTAAAAGTAACTACTTTATCACTATTTTGTAACTCAGTATGAATTATTTTTCTTTCATAAGCACTCATAGGCTCTAAAACTCTTTTTTTACGATTCTTAAGCACTTCAACCTCTATTTTTCTTGCTAAATCTTTCAAAATATCATTTCTTTTTTCTCTATAATCTCCAACATTCAAATATAGCTTAACTCTTGAATCCATTTTTTTCTTTAAAACAGCTACCAAAATTGTTTGAAGAGAATTTAAAGTTTCGCCTCTATATCCAATTAAATTTAAAGAATCTTCACCGATAAAATCGATATATAATATACCTTCCTTAATTTCAATCTTGTAGTTTAAATCTTTAAAATGCTCTATAAACTTATCTAAAAATTTATTTAAAATATCCATTGCCTTATTTAAATCTTCTTCAGTAACATTATATTCATCACCTTTTTCATTATTTAATATAAGTTCAACTTTTACTTTTCTTGGTGCTAAAATACTATAAAACATTTTTTTATCAGTATTTTTAATCTCCCTAACTTCAACATCACTTCTTTTGCAATTTAACGCTTTCAATCCATTATCAATTGCTTCATTTAAATTTTTACCTTCTGAAATAACTGTTTTAGACATACTATGCCTCCTCTTTTTTAGAAAAAATTTTTGAAATAGCCAATCTTTCAACTGTATTTAAAACATTGCTTAATAACCAATATAAAGATAATCCAAGCGGTGCTATAATTCCAATAAATATTGACATTATAGGCATCATATAATTCATACTCTTTGTCATTGATTGCATATCTGGTAATTCATCAGCAACAACTTCAGCATCAAATTTTTCATCATCTTTATTAGCAACTTCCAATTTCTTTTTAGCTTTTTCTTCTTTTTCTTTATCTAATTGTTCCTTAGTCTTCATTAATCTAGTATTCATTTTAATATTAACAAACATTGTTATAATATACAACACTGGAATAATATAAACTTTCGGATCCTTTAAATTTTGCATTGGTACTTTTGTTAAATCTAGACCTAAGAAATTCATATTTAAATAAACTCTAGAATCTTCACTACCCTTATACGCAATTACTGCTATTTCTTTATAAGAAGATTTTACATTACTTTGTTCGATCTCTTGTGAATATTGTTTAATCAAATTTGAATCAACTTTTCTCATATAAGTTAAAGGTTGACTAACTAAATAAAATATTCCTAGGATAATCACAAATTGTAAAATCGCTGTAATACATCCTGTAAACGGACTAAATTTTTCCCTTTTATACAACTCAATAGTTGCCGCATTCAATTTTTCAGTATCATTTTTATACTTAAATTTCAACGAATTCAATTCTTGTTGCATTTTTTGAGAAGCCTTAGTCGACTTTTCTTGCTTTATAGTTAATGGTAATAATATTAATTTTAATACTAAAGTAAATAACAATAAAGCTAAACCATAATTTTGTACCAAATTATAAATATAATTCAATACATAACCAAATATATTAGCTACAAATCCCATATACTTTTTCCCTTCAATTTAATGGATCATATCCACCTTTAGAAAATATATTACATTTCATAATCCTTTTAGATCCTAATAAGAGACCTTTAAATACTCCATACTTATCAATTGCCTGCATTGTGTATTCAGAACAACTCGGATAAAATTTACAATGAAATCCAAAAAAACTAAAAACTTTAGATAATGTCAATTGATAAATTCTAATAAAAAATTTAAAAATTATTTTCATCATTATCCTCAATAATTAATTCAAATTTTTTAAAAATATATTTAATATCATTTCTTACTTCAAAATACGAAATATCATCAATATTTACATTCTTATTCCATATAAATACAATATCGTAACCTTGTTTTAAATTATATTCTCTTATAAAATCAAGATAAGCCGCTCTAATAACTCTTTTTATTCTATTGCGTCCAGCAGCTTTACATAATTTTGTACTTATAGCCAATCCCAATCGATTGTATACAAATTTATTATTTAAAATATAACCAATAACTTGATATGCTCTTAAATATTTTCCTCTATTAAATACATTTTTAAATTCATAATTTAATTTTAAAGTTTTAATTTTTTTCATAATATACCTTAAAAAAGGCCACTAATAACTCAAGTGACCCAAAATTTATGCGCAAAGTCTCTTTCTTCCTTTTGCTCTTCTAGCTTTTAAAACATTACGGCCAGCTCTAGTAGCCATTCTTTTCATAAAACCATGTTCTTTTTTATTTTGTCTCTTTTTTGGTTGAAATGTTCTTTTCATTATTCCACCTCCCATATATCATATATCTAATCGTAATTGCAATTATACATTCTTTAAACACTTATGTCAATAATTTTAATGAAAAAAATAATATACGATTACTATTTTTACCTTGACTATTCCACTATTTTTTTGCTATTATATTAAAGAATATATTTACAAATGAAAATGTTATTTAATTACAAATTAGAACCAATTCTTTTCTAATTATTAAATGGCTTTTTCATTTTTTTCGTATTTTTGAAAGGAGATTTTATGGATAATACAAAAATAGAAGAAATTTGGGCAGAAGTCAAAAACCTATTAAAAGCAGAAACAACTGAAATCACTTTTCAAACATGGATTGAAAGAATTTTAGTAGAATCAATAAATGACAACAATATTATATTATCAGTAGAAACTCCATTTCATAGAGATACTTTACAAAATAAATATTTAGAATTAATAAAAAATACATTTAACTATGTAACACATAAAAAATGTAATATAATAATAAAATTAAAAAATGAAATAGTCGAAGAGAAATTTAATTCAGCAGCACCAATGAATAGACAACTTTTAAATTCAGGATTAAATCCCAACTATACTTTTGAAACATTCGTTGTTGGAACAAATAATCAATTTGCACAAGCAGCAGCAAAAGGAGTCTCAGAAGCACCCGGATTAAAATTCAATCCATTTTTTATATATGGTGGTGTTGGATTAGGAAAAACTCACTTAATGCATGCAATTGGTAATCAAATATTAGAAAATAATCCATCAGCAAAAATACTATATATAACATCAGAAACATTTACAAATCAATTAGTAAATGCATTAAAAGATCAAACCACAGAAAATTTTAGAGAAAAATATAGAAGCATAGACGCATTATTAATAGATGACATTCAATTTATTGCCGGAAAGAAAAGTACTCAAGAAGAATTCTTTCACACATTTAATGCACTATATGAATCAGGAAAACAAATCATTTTAACATGCGATCGACCACCAAAAGAATTAGAATTATTAGAAGAAAGACTAAAATCTAGATTTGAATGGGGTTTACTAGCAGATATTTCAAACCCAGATTATGAAACAAGATTAGCAATTCTAAGACAAAAGGCAGATTTAGATAACATTTTAATAAATGATGATATTCTTACATTAATAGCAACAAATGTGGACTCAAACATTAGAGCCCTAGAAGGAATTCTAAAAAAGTTAATAGCAAAAGCTTCATTAACAAATAGTCCAATAACTATAGAAATGGCTCAAAACGCAATTGACACAATGATAACATCAAAAGAAAAGGTTATTTCATCTGAATACATTCAGGAAGTAATAGGAAAATACTTTGACATAAACCCTTCTGATTTAACCAGTTCAAAAAGATCAGCAGACGTAACATTCCCAAGACAAATTGCCATGTACTTATGTAGAAACGTTGCACAAATGTCATTACCTCAAATAGGAAATGACTTTGGAAAGCGTGATCACACTACAGTAATGCATGCTTGCAACAAAATTGAAACAGAAATAAAGAACAATGTATCGAACACAAAATCAATTGTGGAAAGTGTGAAAAAAATACTACTTTCAAACAACAATTAATTTATCAACAAATACTCGGGATTAACAAAAAATCTGTTTGCAAAATTTTTGTTCGAAAGCACTTATAAATAATCTTGATATTTCAATAAAAAAATTAATTATAAAATCTTTCCACAAACACATTGTGAATGTACTGTATACAACATGTGTAAAAACAATTTTTAAATTAACTTTTTTAATACTGTGGATTTAAAAATTCATTTTCCACAAAACACTACACACGAGTTTCCGTATATATTGCAAGCACTTTAAATCTTTTCAACACAATTAACACATATATACTATTACTACAACTAAATTTATTTATATATAATAAAAAAAGAAAGAAGGTTTTCATATGAAAATAATTTTTGAAAAAGATAAAATGATTAAAGCACTTAATTCTGTTACTAAAGCAGTAGCTACTAAAACAACAATGCCTATATTAGAAGGTATACTAATACAAACAAATAATGATGATATAAAATTAACATGTTATGATAAAGAATTAGGAATAGAATATATTATTAAAGAAAATAATGTATTAGAACAAGGTTCTATAGTAGTAAATGCAATAATGTTTAGTGAAATTATAAGAAAATTACCAGATACAAATATCACAATATCAATTAATGATAATAATTTATTAGTAATAGAATGTGAAGGATCAGTATATAAATTAGCAACAATGAATCCAGATGATTTTCCACAACTTCCAGAAATAAATGTAGAAAACTCAATTGAATTAGAGCAAAATACAATAAAAGATATGATTAGAAAAACAATTTTTGCTATTAGTACAGAGGAGAATAGACCAGTATTTACGGGCTGCTTATTCGAAGTAAAAAATAATAAATTAAATGTTGTAGCAGTTGACGGATTTAGATTGGCTTGGAAATCGAAAGTATTAAATACAAAAACAAATGATTTTGAAGCAGTAATACCAGGAAGAACACTACAAGAAATAAATAAAATATTAGCAGATTCATTCGATTTAATAAAATTAGGAATAGCAAAAAATCAAGGATTATTTGAAATAGAAAATTGTAAAATAGTAACTAGATTATTGGATGGAGAATTTTTAAAATATTCAGAAGTTATAAAAGTGGGAAACACGCGTAAGAGTAAATAAAAATTTAATTTCAAACTGTTTTGAAAGAATTAGTTTAATATCATCTTCTTCAATGGAAAAAGAAAAAAAATATCCAGTTAAATTAAACGTAGAAGTTGGTAAAATTAAAATCTCATGTACAAACCAAACAGGTGATGCAAAAGAAGAAATATTCACAACAACAGAAGGACAAGATTTAGAAGCAGGATTTAATCCAAAATTCTTCTTAGACGTATTTAGAAATATTGATGATGAAGAAGTTTATATCAATTTTGGAACAAGCATATCACCATCAGTAATAAAAAGTATAGAAGATGATGGAGATTATCAATATATGATATTACCAGTAAGATTAAAAAAAGATTAATAATAAAGCATTATCCACATTTAGAGCACAAAATGTGGATAATTTTGAGGAAATATGTATTTAAAAAGTATTAATATTCAAAATTTTAGAAATTATGAACAACAAGAAATTAATTTAAGCAAAGACATCAATATTTTTTATGGAGATAATGCACAAGGAAAAACAAACATTATTGAATCCATATTTTTAATGGCGTTCGGAAAATCTTTTAGAACCAATAAAGATAAAGAAATGATAATGTTATCAAAACAATTTGCAAAAATTAATGGGGAATATGAAAAAAAAGATAGAATGGGTGAAATAGAAATTCTATTAAATAATAAAAAAATAGTATTACATAATGGCATAAAATTAAAAAAATTAAGTGAATTAGTAGGAAATTTAAACATAGTAATATTCACCCCAAATGATATAAATATATTACGAGAAGGACCTGCAGAACGAAGAAAATTTCTAGACATGATGATAGGACAATTAAAACCAAGATATTTATATAATTTATCAATGTATAATAAAACTTTAGAACAAAGAAATAGTTTTCTAAAGAATAAAGTAGAAAACGATGAAATGCTTGAAATTTGGGATGAAAAATTGTATGAGTACGGAAAAATAATTAACAATTATCGAAATGATTTTATAAAAAAGATTTTACAGAAAATACAATCAATTCACGATAAAATAACAAAAGAAATTATAGAAATTGAATATTTATCAGATTGTGATAATAAAGAAAACTTTATAAAAAAATTAAAATCAAAAAGAGCAATAGATAAAATTAGGGGATATACAAGCGCAGGAGTGCATAGGGATGATTTTAAAATATATATTGATAAAAAAGAAGTAAATATATATGGATCACAAGGACAAAATAGAACAGCGGTATTATCACTAAAATTATCAGAAATTGAAATAATAAAAGATGATATAGGGGAATATCCAATATTACTACTGGACGATTTTATGTCAGAACTAGATGAAAAAAGAATAAAAAATTTCTTAACAAATATAAAAAATATTCAAGTAATAATAACATGCACAAAAAATATAGAAATAGAGAATAGCACATCATATAACATTCAAAATGGAAATATTATTGCTTGACAATCTAATTTTTTTCCAATAGAATGAGTATATTGAAAAGAATGCGTAAGAACAGAAAGGATGTTAAAAATGGAGGAAAAGTACAACCACGAGTATGGTGCAAACCAAATACAAGTACTAGAAGGTTTAGAAGCAGTTAGAAAAAGACCAGGTATGTACATTGGTAGTGTATCTGCAAGAGGATTACATCATTTAGTATACGAAATTGTTGATAATAGTGTTGATGAATCATTAGCCGGGTATTGTACAAAAATTCAAGTAAAAATAGAACCAGGAAACGTAATTTCTGTAGAAGATAATGGTAGAGGAATACCAGTAGAAGTTCACGCAAAAACACATATTTCAGCAGCAGAAACTGTATATACAGTATTACATGCTGGTGGAAAATTCGGTGGAGATAGTGGATATAAGGTATCTGGAGGTCTTCATGGTGTTGGTGCGTCAGTTGTAAACGCATTATCAGAATGGACAGAAGTAACAATTCAAAGAGATGGTGGACTTTATCAAATGAAATTTGAAAGAGGAAAAACCATAGAATCTTTAAGAAGAATTGGAGACTCAGACAAAACAGGAACAAGAGTAAGATTTTTAGCAGATAGTCAAATATTTGAAACAACAGAATATACTTATGAAGTTTTACAAAATAGATTAAGAGAAATGGCTTTTTTAACAAAAGGTTTATACATTTCACTTGAAGATTTAAGAGGTGAAGAACCTAGAAAAGAAGAATTTTGTTTTGAAGGCGGATTACGTTCGTTTGTAGAATTTCTTAATAAAAACAAAGAAAAAATTGATTTAGACCCAATTTATATTGAGAAAAAAGATATAGAAGTACCAGTTGAAATTGCAATGCAATATACAACATCATATAACGAAAGCGTTCAAACATTTGTAAATAATATAAATACAATTGAAGGTGGTACACACTTAGAAGGATTTAGAAGAGGTCTAACAAAAGTATTTAATGACTATGCAAGATCTCACAATATTTTAAAAGAAAAAGACACAAATTTACAAGGTGAAGATATAAGAGAAGGTTTAACTGCAGTAATTTCAGTAAGAGTAAAAGATCCACAATTTGAAGGACAAACAAAAACAAAACTAGGAAATAGTAATGTTACAGGAATAGTTCAATCAGTTGTAGTTGAATCATTATCAGCATTTTTAGAAGAAAATCCAACAATTTCAAAAACAATTATTGAAAAATGTATAAGTGCAGCACGCGCTAGAGAAGCAGCTAGAAAAGCAAGGGATTTAGCAAGAAAGAAAAATTCATTAGATGTAACAACATTACCTGGAAAATTAGCTGATTGCTCAAGCAAAAATCCTGAAGAAACAGAAGTTTATATAGTTGAGGGAGACTCTGCTGGAGGATCTGCAAAACAAGGAAGAAATAGAAGAAATCAAGCAATTTTAGCGCTATGGGGAAAAATGCTAAATGTTGAAAAATCAAGACCAGATAAAATATATAACAATGAGAAACTAAAACCTGTAATTCAAGCAATAGGAGCAGGAATTGGAGACAGTTTTGATGTTGATAAAATAAGATACGGAAAAATAATCATAATGGCAGATGCCGATGTCGATGGTGCACATATCAGAACATTATTATTAACATTTTTCTTTAGATATATGAGACCTTTGATAGAACAAGGACATGTATTTTTAGCACAGCCACCATTATATAAAATAGCTAAAAAAGGAATAAAAGACATATATTGCTATTCAGATGAACAATTAGATAATGAATTAATGATTGTAGGAAGAGAAAATACATCAATACAAAGATATAAAGGTTTAGGAGAAATGGACCCAATACAATTATGGGAAACAACAATGGATCCAGAAAACAG
>CAURYI010000011.1:0-16285 GCA_963529075.1 uncultured Eubacteriales bacterium | reverse complement strand
CAACCATGTTTGATATAGATTTAATAAAAAATAACCACAATATTGGAGATAAGGTTACTATAGAGGTTTATCGCTCAGGTGAAAAATTTAATACAACAATAGAATTAATCGAAGCAAATAATTAATCACTTTTCACAAATACCACATTAAGTTCACAAAAAAGACATAAATTACCTTTATAATAAAATCATAATCAGTAATTAAGTTACTCCTATTACTGATTACATAATTAAAAACATCCCCTTTTATTTTCATAGACCTGCAATGTGCAGGTCTATATTTTTTATATAAAAATAAGAGCCTACAAAACGTAAGCTCTTGAATATTAAATTTGAACAATATCCATTTCAGATGAATAAACATTTACTTGATTTCCATAAGCATATATAATATATAATTCACCATTTCTTCCCAAAATAAAGTTAGTAACTTTATCTATTGAATAAATCGGATTAATTAATTCTCTTTTATATAATGTATTATTAGCACTTTTTACAACTTTTTCAATTTTTGAATTAGCTGTAGCAACATCTATATTCTTTTTAGCCAATACATCAGCCACTTTAACTTCTTTATTATTTGCTAAATCATAATTATAACCTTGTATCATAATTCTTTGAGGCTTGTCACCTTCCTTTAATTTAGCAATAATTGCAACAGATAAAATATTGTCATTAACATTTGCTGCAAATGAAATTGTTAAATTTGTATTTATCGTTCCATTAAGAACAACATCATTCATCATTTTTACAAAATAATTTATTGTAATATTATTAAAACTATTTGTTACATCACTATTTATATTAAAAACAGGTAAATATGCAACAATATCATACTTTCCATCCATCTTTTTTGTATATGGCCCATTAGGTAATTGTGGATTTTCACTATAAATATATAAATAATTTTTACTCAAATCACCTTTTTCAATATTAGGATAATCCTTAAATTGAGGCAGCTTGTTGTCAAATAATTGCATAAACTTATTACTAATATCAATCTCTTCATTTACACTAACAACATTTGAAACATTTATATCAGGAACTTCATCAGATTCCTTAGTACTAAAAAATTGCGCATTTACGCCAACAATTATTGCAATAATACAAAAAGCAACAATTAACGCATAAATACAATATCTGGCCGTTTTACTCATTAATATTTCCACAATTCCTTTCATTAAATTTATAAAATTATATCATTATGTTTCCATAAAAATCAAGCAACTTCCATACAAAATTCACTCTATGTTCATTGACTAAAAGATAATAATATAATACAATAATCAAAGATTGGAGAACAAAATATGCAATGCTCAAGATGTAAAAAAAATACAGCAGTAATTTTTATAAATACAACTGATGCTCAAGGTAATCAGTCTCAAACAGGTTACTGCTACAATTGTGCGAAAGAATTAGGATTAAATCCATTACAATCAATGGACAGTTCTAAACTTTCAGATGAAGAAATTAAAAATTTATCAAATCAATTAAATAAAGCATTTAAAGATGTTATTGAAAAAATGTCAAATCAAGAAATCACACCAGAAGCTATTGAAGAAATGCAAGAACAATTAAACAATTCTAATGACGAAAATTCTGACGAAACATCTAATAAATCATTTGGTATGGGATTTGCCCTACCTTTCAATTCACTGGAATCATTCTTCCAAAAAAATAATTCAAACGAATCAGAAGAAGAATCATCAAGTGATAAAACACAAAAAACAAAAATAAATAATAAACAAAATAAAAAGCGAAAAGCCTTAAACACTTATGGAACAAATCTTACCGAAAAAGCTAGAAATCATCAAATAGATAAAGTAATTGGCCGTGAAAAAGAAATTGAAAGAATGATTCAAATATTAAACAGAAGAACTAAAAATAACCCATGTTTAATAGGTGAACCAGGTGTTGGTAAAACAGCACTTGCACAAGGTCTTGCATTAAGAATTGCCAATGGAGATATCCCAGCAAAATTAATGAACAAAGAAGTATACTTACTTGATATGACAGCAACAATTGCTGGAACTCAATTCAGAGGACAATTTGAAGCTAGAATGAAACAAATAATTGATGAATGTAAATCAGAAAAAAATATAATTCTAGTTATTGACGAAATTCACAATATAGTTGGAGCCGGTGATGCAGAACATTCAATGAATGCTGCAAATATCTTAAAACCATCATTAGCAGATGGAACAATTCAATTAATTGGAACAACTACTTTAAACGAATACAGAAAATATATCGAAAAAGATTCTGCTTTAGAAAGAAGATTCCAACCAATAATTGTTGAAGAACCAACTGCAAGTGATACAATAGATATTTTAAAAGGAATTAAATCATATTATGAAACTTATCATAAAGTAACAATTCCAGATCATGTAATTACTAATTTAGTAAAAATGGCAGAACGTTATATTCATGACAGATTCTTCCCAGATAAAGCAATAGATATTTTAGATGAAGCTTGTTCAAAAATAAATTTAAACAATAAAGATTTATATAATTTAGAATTATTAAAAAATAAATTCAATGAAGTTCTTGCAGAAAAAGAAGAAGCTGCAGAAGCAGATTCAACTGAAGATTATAAAAAAGCTGCTGAACTTAAGATGAAAGAATGTCAATTAAAAGATGAAATAACTAAACTAGAATCAAAACTAAAACCACAAATATTAACAGATGAAGACATTGCCAAAGTTATTGAAAGCTGGACCAAAATTCCAGTACAAAAAATAACTGAAGAAGAAACTGAAAAATTATTAACTCTAGAATCAAATCTTCATAAACATGTGATAGGACAAGATGAGGCAGTTGAAGCTGTTTCAAGAGCAATCAGAAGAAATCGTGCAGGTTTAAAATCTGTAAAAAGACCACCTTCATTTATATTCGTAGGTCCCACAGGTGTTGGTAAAACAGAATTAGCAAAATCTCTAGCATTAGAAATATTCGGAAAAAGTGATGCAATAATCAGAATTGATATGTCAGAATACATGGAAAGTAATTCAACAACAAAATTAATTGGATCACCTCCAGGATATGTAGGATACGATGATGCTGGGCAATTAACTGAAAAAGTAAAACGTCACCCATATTCAATTATTCTATTCGATGAAATTGAAAAAGCACATCATGACGTATTTAACTTATTATTACAAGTACTAGATGACGGAAGACTTACTGATTCAAAAGGAAATACAATAAGCTTTGAAAACACAATTATCATTATGACATCAAATGTTGGCTCAACTTCAAATGTAAATTCAATTGGATTTGGCTCATCAACAGAATTAAAGAAAAATAAAATTCTTGAAAGTATGAAAGAAGTATTTAGACCAGAATTTTTAAATAGAATTGATGAAATAATTTGCTTCAATGCATTAACAGAAAATGAATTAAATCAAATCATTACATTGATGATCAACGATACACAAAAAATATTAAATGATAGAAATATAAAAATAAATATTTCCGAATCAGGCAAGAAATATCTTATCGAAAAAGGAACAGATATAAAATATGGCGCAAGACCATTGAGAAGAGCTGTTCAAAGGTATTTAGAAGATGAATTATCAGATATGATTTTGAAAAAAGAATTGTTAGATGGACAAACAGTTGATATTGATTTCAAAAATGATAAATTAACATTTAAAGTAAAATAAAAAACTGATGCATATGCATCAGTTTTTCTATTTTAATATGTATACCACAATCCCTGTGATTTTAATGTTTTAATAATTTGTTCATGTTCTTGATTTGTATTAGCATAATACACTTTACCATTTTTATCAGCAACAAAGAATAAATATGTTGTTTTTAAAGGTTCTAATACAGCCATAATCGAAGATTCACTAACAGTTGAAATTGGACTGATTGGAATCTTACCTTCCATACCAGCAGCTCTTGTATTATATCCATTAATAGCATTAATTTCACTCATTTTTAAATCTCTTTCAGACATATCCACTCTAGCAGCATAATATGTTGTAACATCACTACCAAGTGACATATTTTTAGCTAATCTGTTAAAGAATACTCCTGCAACACCAGCTTTATCAGCAACATTTGATGATTCAAGTTCAACAATTGAAGCCAATGTCAAAACACTATGAACTGATAATCCTGAATTTTCAATTTGAGCTCTATGTTTAGTCAAAACAATACTCATTTTATCAAGCATCATTTCAAAAATTTTCTCAACCGAAACATTTTTATTGTCAAATTGATAAGTATCAGGGAATAAATATCCTTCAAGCGAATAATAAATTTGATTATTTAAAACTTCACTACCAATAAACCAATATTTTTTAGATAAAGATGCTAAATAATTTTTATCCTTCAATAAAGCATACACTTGTTCTTCAGTATTACTTGTATACTGAGCAATATTTTTTGCAATCCATCTCATATTTTTACCTTCTAAAAATTTAACAGATATTGCATCAGGATTATATTTAGAACCTTTCTTTAAATTATCAACAATCTCAGAATATTTCATTGATTTATTTAATTTATAAGTTCCAGCTTTCATACCATCAACTTCATTAAATTTACAATATAATTTAAAAATCCAAGAAGAAACCAATTTTGATTTTTCTAATTTTTGCGCAATCTTATTACTACTAGATCCTTTTTCAATCTCAACTATAACTTCTTCATTTTTTCCGAATGTAGAATTAACATTTACTACATAAAATGCAATTAAACCACAAAAAAATAAAAGTACTATAGCTACTATACTAATTATAATTTTCTTCATATTAATCTCCATTTTTTTCTAATCATACCACACGAAGTTAAATCTTTCAATATTTAATTTTTCTTTCTTGAATTAACCATTTTTCCCTTTAAAATTTTTTCATAGTCAACTTTAATCATAGCATTATCACTTATTATTGCATTTTCATCAATACAAATTGAAATTTCACCATTTAAATCAGTCCTATATATTTTACATCCAATTGCAGATAATTTATTCAAAATAAATTGATTCGGATGCCCAAACTTATTGTTCTTTCCACAACCAATTAAAGCTATTCTTGGCATTATTAATTTCAAAAAATCATCACTCGTACTTGTTATAGAACCATGATGCCCCACTTTCAAAATGTCAGCTTTCAAAACATTGGAATTATAATATCTAGTAACAATTGCATCTTCTGCAATTTTTTCCAAATCACCTGTACATAAAATATTAATTCTACCAAATCTCAACATATTTAAAATAGCATTATTATTCATTACATTTTCCATAATAGCTTCATCATTTGGATTATATATATCAATCCTAAAATCCTTAAATTTGAAATGATCATTCTCTTTTACGTATATAAGGTTAATTTTCTTTTTATTAGCCATTTCTAAAAACTCACTGTACATTTTTGAATTTTTAAACTGTTTAGCAATAATAGCATTTTTAACTTTAATATATTTCATCACATGCAAAAATGCCCTGCAATGATCAGCATCAAAATGTGAAACAATTATATAATCAATTTTATAAACTTTTCTATCAATTAAATATGGTAATAAAGTATTTTTACCAACATCATAATCATCTGCAGAAATTCCACCGCCACTATCAATTAAAAAATTCATTCCATTGTACCTAATTAACATGCAATCCCCTTGACCAACATCAACAAAATTAATATATAATTTATTTTTTGGAAGAAAATTAAAATTTGCTATAATCATTAAAAATATCGTCAAAAGCGCTAATAATCTCTTTCTTTTAATTAAAAAATATACAATAAAATAATATGCAACTATAAAAATAAAAGAACCATAACAAACTAAAACTGTAGAAAAAGGTAACTTCCCCATTAGTTTTACTAAAAAGAAAAATAATTTCAAAATAAAGCTCAACAAGACTATCAAAAATTTAAACTTAAAAATAAAAGTAATAAAACCTAATATGATTAAAACTCCCAGTAATGGCGCCACAACTAAATTTGCAATAATAAAAGTAAAAGAAATAGTATTATAATAATAAACCATTATTGGGATAATAAATATATTAGCTGCAATCGTTATAGAAATAGAATCAAAAAGCCATAAAAATCTTCCTTCATAATTCTGATAAATTAATTTAAATTTATCCTGAAAATATGCAATTCCCAGCACTCCAGAAAATGATAAAATAGCCCCAATATCAAAAATCGAATAAGGGTTTTTAATAATTAAAACAAGTGATGAAATAGCTAGATTAGTATATATATCACTCTTTCTTTTGAAAACACTACTTAAAATAGCCATTATTGTCATAATTCCAGCTCTAACAACGGATGGCGTATACTGTGTTAACCTCATAAAAAACAAAATCCCAATAATTAAAAAAACTTGAGACTTTCTCTTGTTTTTTAAAAACTTACAAATATGCTCTAAAAATCCTACAACATAAATAAAATGAGCTCCAGAAACAGCAATTAAATGTGATAAATTAGCATTCTGAAAATCTTCAATAACTCTACCATCCATTCCGCTTTTGTCACCAATCAAAATTCCGATAATTATACTTGCCAAATCTTTCTTTAAGTTTTTATTAAAAAAATTATTAATTTTAATTCTTAAATCCAGAATTTTATCACAATACGCATAATACAAACTTTTAGAATGTTTAACTTCAAAAATTTTATTAATTTTAATATTTCCGTCAATCCCCTTTGTTTTCAAAGTAAATGCATAATCAAAACCCCCATAATTCCTTTTTCCACTTGGAGCTCTAATTTCAAAATTACAATTAACTAAATCCCCCATCATAAATTTTTTCTTAGAAAAAACATAGATTTTCTTTTTATCATATTTTCCAATATATTTATATCCATCATCACAAAAAACTCCATCAACTATCAATATATTACCACTTACAACAGAATCCTCTAATTTTCCCCCAATTACAAAAAATGGAGCTATCATTTTTAAAAATAGCCCCATAATTATTAATATAAAAATTGTTATAATACACAAATATCTTTTCATAAAATCATATTCAAACCCTACTATGATACAAATCTACTTAAAATATATCCTTTAACATTATTAAATTTAACCTGTGTCCAATCACCTGACTTATTAATAACTTCTAATTTTCTTCCCTTACTAACACTTCCTAAAATATCAGAAGATGTTGATGGTTTCTCCCTAATATTAACAGCATTAGTATTAACTGTTACGACATTTTCAGAAGTTATAGTAGTCTCTGTTGTTGTAGTTGTCGTTTTATCAGTTCTCTTAATTGAAGTTTTAAAAACCCAACCAGATATATTATTATTTGAAATATAAACCCAATTAGCTGTTATAGTAATAACATTAACAGTATCACCTTTTTTCAAAGATCCATTTTTTAATGCATATAATACTGGCAAAACATAAACATCAGAATCAGCACTCAATTTATAACTACCAATCGCCAAATCACTATTTGAAGTAGTCGTAGTAGTCTCTGTTGTAGTTGTGGTTTCAGTAGTTGCCGAACTTGTTGTATTAGTTGATGATGTAGTATTTGTTGTTTCAATAGTATTAGTAGATGATGACTCGCCAAGAACACTAACAAATTTTTTACTTACATATCCAACCCTTCCTTTATATAAAACCTTATAGAAATCCCCACTCTCTTCTAATACTTCCAAAGATTCATTTTTCGATAAGCTTTTAATAACATCACTACTAGTTGATGGCTTATTTCTTAAATTCACACTATCAGTAGTTGTAGTACCACTTTTCGCTAAAACAATTGTACTACTTACAATAAATAAAACTACTATGATTAACAAAATTTTAATTTTCTTCATAAAATCATCCTCACATTAATTATTCTTAATCTTAAGATTAATAACTTTATAAACTTCCGCTTTATATTTTTCCTTTGTATTCCTCATAAATAATTTATTTAAATAATCAGCAAAAATAGTAATTAAACTATCTTTCTTAACTACTGCAGGTAAATTTGACTGAGTATTACCAGGCAAACTTTCTGCCATATATTTATTTTCCTTAATCATCTTTCCTCCAGTATAAAACTATAATATACTCTAATACTTGATAAGTCAAGTAAATCAACATGCTAAAAAATTACTTTAAATGTATTTTTTCATATATTTGACCAATTCCCAATAAAACTCCAGCATAAAAAATTCCATGTGACAAATCAACTAATAAATTTCTAATAATATACTGAATCTTACTTAAAGACATAACATCCAATATAGCGTATATACTATAACATATAACTACAATAATAGATAAAATATTAAATAACATTGTTATAGAATTTTTATTATGACTATTTGAAGTTATATTTCCAATAGTATTACCACCATTTAAATTAATCCTAGAATTATGCTGCATATTATTCACTCTTTGATTCGTTTGTGCTACTTGATTAGGATTATAATTTTGCATGTTATTTCCAAATTGATTCTGCATTTTCTTTTGTACCTCCTATAATCAAAATAATTATACCAAAAAATTTAATTAATTACCACAAATAAAAAAGAGTTCTAAGAAAAATCTTAAAACTCTTACTATATCTTATTGAATAATAAATTATGCAATAACTTCTGATACAACACCTGAACCAACTGTTCTACCACCTTCACGGATAGCAAATCTTAATCCTGGTTCAATAGCGATTGGTGTGATTAATTCGATAGTCATATCGATGTTATCACCAGGCATAACCATTTCTTTTCCATCTGGTAAGTCGATTAAACCTGTAACGTCTGTTGTTCTGAAATAGAATTGTGGTCTATATCCATTAAAGAATGGTGTATGACGTCCACCTTCATCAGCTTTTAATACATATACTTGTGCTTTGAATTTTGTATGAGGATTGATTGATCCGATTTTAGCACAAACTTGTCCTCTTTTAACTTCGTCTCTTTGTGTTCCTCTTAATAATAATCCAACATTGTCACCAGCTTCAGCTTGATCCAATGATTTTCTGAACATTTCAACACCTGTTACAGTTGTTTTAATTCTCTTATCAGACATACCAACGATTTCAATTTCTTCACCAGTTTTTAATTGTCCTCTTTCAACTCTACCTGTTACAACAGTACCTCTACCAGAAATAGTCATAACATCTTCGATTGGCATTAAGAATGCTTGGTCTACTGGTCTTTCTGGTGTTGGGATGTATGCATCAACAGCTTCCATTAATTCTTTCATGCAAGCATATTCTGGAGCATTTGGATCTTTTGATGTTGATTCAAGAACTTTTAATGATGAACCTTTAATAATTGGAATCTCATCACCTGGGAAATCATATTCAGATAATAAATCTCTAACTTCCATTTCTACTAAGTCGATTAATTCTGGATCATCAACCATATCACATTTATTTAAATAAACAACGATGTATTTAACACCAACTTGTCTTGCTAATAAGATGTGTTCTCTTGTTTGTGGCATAGGGCCATCAGCTGCTGAAACAACTAAGATAGCTCCATCCATTTGAGCAGCACCTGTGATCATGTTTTTAACATAGTCAGCGTGTCCTGGACAGTCAACGTGAGCATAATGTCTATTATCTGTTTCATATTCAACGTGTGCAGTATTAATTGTAATACCTCTAGCTTTTTCTTCTGGAGCACTATCAATAGATGCATAGTCTTCAAAACTAGCATATCCTAATAAACTCAAATATTTTGTAATAGCTGCTGTTGTTGTTGTTTTACCATGATCAACGTGACCAATTGTACCAATATTTACGTGTGGCTTACTTCTAACAAATTTTTCTTTAGCCATTTTATTTCCTCCTTATTTTTATCACTTTTGTAGTGATTTTTTTAACAATTTTATTTTATATCATTTACTTCAAAAAAGCAATAGAAAAGCCTTTATTATCAATATAAAAACTTAAAATTAAGCATCAATACTGAAATTAATCATTTTTCTTAGCTCTTTGTGTTGAAATTTCTTCCAAAATTGATTTTGGAACTTCATCATAATGTGAAGGTTCCATTGAATATGTACCTCTACCTTGAGTTTTTGATCTTAAGTCAGTAGCATATCCAAACATTTCAGATAATGGAATAAATCCTCTAACAACTTGGTTTCCTGAAACAGCTTCCATACCTTCCATTCTACCACGTCTTGCATTTATATCACCAATAACATCACCCATATATTCTTCAGGTACTGTTATTTCAACTTTCATGATTGGTTCTAATAATACAGATTTAGCTTGTCTACAACCTTCTTTGAAAGCCATAGATGCAGCAATCTTGAATGCCATTTCTGAAGAGTCAACTTCGTGATATGAACCATCAACTAATGTACATTTGAAATCGATAACTGGATATCCTGCTAATGTACCAACAAGAGATGCTTCTCTCATACCTTCTTCAGCTGGTTTAATAAATTCTTTTGGAACTGCACCACCAACAATTTTGTTTTCGAATACAATTCCTGAACCTGGTTCCAATGGTTCCATTTCAAACCAAACATCACCATATTGTCCATGTCCACCTGATTGACGAACGAATTTACCTTGAACTCTAACTTTATTTCTAATTGTTTCTTTATAAGCAACTTGTGGCTTACCTTCAGTACATTCAACTTTAAATTCTCTCTTCAATCTATCAACAATTATATCAAGGTGTAATTCACCCATACCTGCAATAATTGTTTGTCCTGATTCTGAATCAGTCCATGTTTTAAATGTTGGATCCTCTTCAGCTAATTTTGCTAAAGCATTTCCTAATTTTTCGCTATTTGCCTTATCTTTTGGCTCAATAGCAATATCGATAACTGGCTCTGGGAATTCCATTTTTTCCAATATAACTGGATTAGCTGGATCACAAATTGTATCACCAGTACCAACATCTTTTAATCCTACTGCTGCAGCAATATCTCCAGCATATACTTTATCAATATCCTGTCTATTATTAGCATGCATTAATAAGATTCTTCCCAATCTATCTTTTTTACCTTTTGTTGCATTTAAGATAGTTGAACCTGCCTCACATGTTCCAGAATAAACTCTAAAGAAACATAACTTACCAACAAATGGGTCTGTCATGATTTTGAATGCTAATGCTGCAAATGGTTCGCTGTCAGATGTTTTTCTAACAACTTCATTTCCATCTTCATCAACACCTTTAACATCTTCGATATCTGTAGGTGCTGGTAAATAATCAACTACTGCATCTATTAATTCTTGAACACCTTTGTTTTTATATGAAGAACCACAAATCATTGGTACAATATGATTAGCTAAAGTACCTTTTCTTAAAGCGCTCTTTATTTCTTCTTCTGTTAATTCTTCACCATCAAGATATTTCATCATTAATTCATCATCTTGATTTGCAACATGTTCAAGCATTTCTGCTCTATATTTGTTTGCTGTTTCTAATAAGTCAGCTGGAATTTCAGTTTCTTCAATATTTTTTCCTTGATCTTCATCTTTTTGAATATAAGCTTTCATTTTGATAAGATCAACAATTCCTAAAAATTCATCTTCTTTACCTACTGGTATTTGAATTGGAACTGGTACACAACCAAGTCTATCCCTCATTTGTTTTTCACAAGCATAGAAATCAGCACCCAAAATATCCATTTTATTTACATAGCAAATTCTAGGAACTTTATATTTATTAGCTTGTCTCCAAACTGTTTCTGATTGTGGTTGAACTCCACCTTTAGCAGCCAATACAAGAACTGCTCCATCAAGAACTCTTAATGCTCTCTCAACTTCAACAGTGAAATCAACGTGTCCAGGTGTATCGATAATATTAATTCTATTACCTTTCCAGTGACATGTTGTAGCAGCAGATGTAATTGTAATACCTCTTTCTTGTTCTTGGGCCATCCAATCCATCGTAGCTTGTCCATTATGAACTTCACCAATTTTATGAGTTCTACCTGTATAGAAAAGTATTCTCTCAGTTGTTGTTGTTTTACCAGCATCAATATGAGCCATAATACCTATATTTCTTGTTTTCTCTAAAGGAAATTCTCTTCCGTTATTGGCCATAATATTCTCCTTATATGTTAAAATTAAAATTTATAATGAGCAAAAGCTTTATTAGCTTCAGCCATTTTATGCATATCTTCTTTCTTCTTAAATGCTCCACCATTACCAGCGATTGCATCAAGAATTTCTCCAGCTAATTTATCACACATATTTTTTTCATTTCTTTTTCTAGCGTATAAAACTAACCATCTCAAACCTAAAGTTTGTCTTCTTTCAGGTCTAATTTCTAATGGAACTTGATATGTAGCTCCACCTACTCTTCTTGCTTTTACTTCTAAAACTGGCATTACATTATTTAATGCTTCTTCAAAAGCTTCTAATGCTTCTTTACCAGATTTTTCTTTAACGATGTCAAATGCATCATAAACTATTTTTTGTGCTACAGTTTTCTTTCCAGATAGCATAACATTGTTTACTAATTTTGTAACAACAATACTGTTATACATAGGATCTGGTAAAACTTCTCTTTTAGCAATATATCCTTTTCTTGGCACTATTCTTCCCTCCTTCTTTAATATACTAAAAAGTACATCGGTACTCTGAGAAATCTAAAATTTCTCCGTATAGCGCAATCTATTAAAAATTTAAGTACTAAACTAAATAATCAATCATTGCACTATTTTAGATCATTAAGCTAAATCTATTATTTCTTTGGTTTTTTAGCTCCGTACTTAGATCTACCTTGCATTCTGTCTTTAACTCCTGCAGTATCAAGTGTTCCTCTAATAATATGGTATCTAACACCAGGAAGGTCTTTTACTCTTCCTCCTCTAATTAAAACAACACTGTGCTCTTGTAAGTTATGTCCTATACCAGGAATGTAAGATGTAACTTCATATCCATTTGATAATCTAACTCTGGCTACTTTTCTTAAAGCAGAGTTTGGTTTCTTAGGTGTTACTGTCTTAACAACTGTACATACTCCTCTTTTTTGTGGAGCTCTTTGGTTTGTAACTTTACTCTTCATTGAGTTAAAACCATGTTGTAAAGCTGGTGATTTAGACTTGTCAGAAGAACTTTTTCTTCCTTTTCTTACTAATTGATTAATTGTTGGCACTTAAATTCACCTCCTATAAAAAATACTGTTATAACAGGTATAATTCACCTACTATAACAGTATCTATTCTAACATTTTTACATTGATATGTCAATATTATCTATCAAAATCAGTATCTTCTTTAACTCTAGCTTTTTGTTCTTTTTTAATATCCTTTTCCATTTCTCTTTGATATTTATCAACTAAGTCCTTCATCACATCATACTTCAAACTATTTACATAGTCGACATGAGGCTTTGATACAGGCTGCTCCATTTGTTGTTCTGGCTCAGGTAATTGTTTTTGTTGTTTATTCTTACCAAATCTATTAGAAAAGAAATTCTTTAATCTAGCAAAAATACCTAATTTAACTTCAGATTGTGGATTTCTCGCATTCTCAAGTTGTCTTCTTATTTCTTCACTTCTTGCTGGGTCATTTTGAGCACTATCAAGTTCAACAGGTTCAAAATCTTCAACAGTTTGTTCAACTCTTTGAGGAGCTACCCCAAGTCTAGTAGTATATTTTTCTGCCATCGCAATTTTTTTATTACATTGATTTTCTTGAGCTTTTAAATCATCAAATTCTTTATTAAACGCTAAAGTTAAATCCACATGACCATCTTTATCCATTTTAGGTTTTTGATTAAGTAATCCCGATAAATCACTTAACTCAATATCCATATTATTTTTTGTAACATATGCAAATAATGCATCTTTATTAAATTCAAACTTAGCCTTTGTTGCATTGATTTTATCTTCAATGTCAACTCTTTGATCAGGTGTAAGTGAAGGATTTTTTAATGCAGTCTCTAACTTATTTAATTGTGATGTAGCATAAATCATTCCTCTTAAGTTATTTTGTAAAGAAGTATGTTTTAATGCCTCATCTTGTAGAGTTTTTAATTTACTTCTCTTTACCTGACTTTTTCTTGCTTTTTTTATTGCTCTTTCTATTTGTGATCTGATTATATATTCTAAATGCTGCTTAATTTCAGGATCTTCCATCAATTCTTGGATTTTTTCATTCAAACTTTCTTTTAAATAATCCATTTTTTCCTTTTTTACTTTAGCCTGTACTTGAATTTTAGCAATCTCAGCCTTAACTTTAGTAATTTCTTCTTTAATTGCTCTAGCTCCGTCTTTATCATTCATCAAACTTGCTTTAGATAAATCAAGCTCCAATATTTTTAAATCTTTACTAGCAGTATCTAATCTGTCTTTCACTTTAATATATTCCGTTTTTGATTCTGCAATTTCCACTTTTAGCATTTTATATTCTTCATTAACATTAGATAAATTAGCATCTTTTTCTTCTATTCTTTTTTTATCTTCTTTAGTATGTTTATATCCGTTATCTGCCATTATACCTCATCCCCCTTCTATGAATTTAATAATCTCTCGCAATTTTTGATAATATCTTCCCAATTTTCTGACAATTCATTAACATCCCAATTTAATTGAGCTAACTCTTCAACAGATAAATTGTCCAATAATTCTTTTGATACATTTAAATTTTTAGAATCCATAATTATTACCCTTTCTTTTATAACTATTTTTATCTTAACATAATTTAATAAAAAAATCAAATTTTACATAAATTTATATTTTATTTTTACAAAAAAATTATACTGCACAAAGCTCATTTTCTTGTATACTCAGTCTTTCCAAAATTTTATTTCTCTCTTCCAAAATAATTTTATTACAGTTCGTAGTCATATTAATCTTTTTAATTATAGAATTATGAGCTTTTTTAGTTGCCATAATCACATTGTCACATGCACAATTTTTCACAATTTTATTTTCACTCTTTCCAAAAACAGTAGATGTCACAATTCCAATTTCAGCAAAATTCTTAACTTTATCCACTAAATATATTCTATTGATCAACTCACAATTCTTAATATCAAAAACAAACTTAGCTTTATCAATATTATATTTATCACTTTTTAATTTTGATGAATTTAAATCCTTATATTTATTAAATACAATCTCATTAATTCCATTATCATCTAATAAACTCAAAGCTCTATTAGGAATATCTCTTAATTCATTATCCACTTTTTCACATAAATCTATAGACTTATTTTTTACATTCTCTCTAATTTTTATTGATTTTTCATCAGAGATTGATTTAATTTCTAATCTAATAGGCTTGATAGCTTCTTCTATAAATCTTTTGTGACCTCCAATTCTATTTAAAATATTTTCTAATATATTTTTTAACATTGAATTATTTCTTAAATTTTCTAATTCCAAATTTTCAGAATCACTAATTTTTTCAAACATTAATTCTTTTTCTTTTATTAAATCTTCAATATTATCTTCACAATTAATAATAACTTCCTGGCATAGCTTCTTTTCAAACATTAAATAATTTTCTTTAAGCCTCATTTGATTAAATTTACTATACTTCAAATAATCAAAATATTCATTAATCTTTTCATCCAACAATACCTTATTAGAATCAAAAGAAAAATTACTTAACTCCATCTCTATTTTTCTTATTTCTTGGTTATATTCGTCTTCTATTTCAATATAATTATTTTTATTTTCAATTCTCTTCACGTCTATTAAATAAATTTTAGACTGTATATCACCAATTCTTGCCAATTGTTTAGCAATTGCAAAATCATATATATTTCCAATATAATTTAATTGAGTAGCATATGAATTAATAACAGAATCAATTTCTCGTGATATTTTACTTCCTTCAGAAATATCCCTTTTATATTTTAATGCTTGATTAATTAAGGTATTTTTTAAGTTATCTTTAATTTTATTTATTTTATGCAATTGTAATTTAGATAAGTAAGCAACCTTCAATTCCATCAAATTTAATTGTATTGATGATTTTTCTGTTAATGATGATAACAATTTATCTTTTTTATAACTATCCATACAATCCTCCCAAGCCTAAACCTTAATTAATTCTTCAATCATTACATCAATTTCATTTTCCTGATTTTTTAATTCTTTTTGAATACTAAGTAATTTTTCAATCGATATATCATTACATTTTATAAGCATGCCATCTATTATGTCAATTTTTGGATTTTTAAACACTTTTTATCTCCCTTTAATAAAGCAAATAATCATATATATTATATATAATATATATGATTATTTAAATACATTTAAATTACAAAATAATGTCTTTTTACATTTTCAAGAGCTCTCTCAGATAATTTTTGATATCTCAATTTTTTATCCGATATTTTAATTTCAAGAGGATCTAAAATCCCATAATTAGCATTCATTGGCTGAAAG
>CAURYI010000010.1:0-16536 GCA_963529075.1 uncultured Eubacteriales bacterium | reverse complement strand
ATTTTTTCCTGCTACGACTTTCTCTCCAGCTTTATATAGTGCTTTTACCAATGCATCATTTATTGCGATAATTCCGATCATTATATAGTGTAATACAAATATTAATGCTAAGCTTTGTACCCAATAAATTAATATTTCTTTATATTGAGCTTTTTTCTCAGATGTTGTAGCTAATAACATTCTTATTGCAATATACATTGCTACAATTACTAATATTGTTATGGCAATATTTCTAATTGCTATATACCATGTTGCAATATTTTCTTGTATCAAATTATTTGTATTATCTTTATTACTGCCTGTTTTATCAAAGAAATTCACGCTTATTAAACCTATTGGATTTTCTATTGCTTGGTTAAATATTATTGATTCAATTGAAAAATCTCCACCTAAAATAGCTCCTATTACCGACGCTGCTGTGTATAATGTCACTAGCAATAACATTTTAGGTAACCAAAACAGTATTCCTACAATTCCATCCAATGCTCCTGTTATAAGCTTTAGTATTGTTGGCTTTCCTAATCCATCATTTTCATCTTCAGCTTCTTCATCATCTTGTTGATTTTTTGATGTTTTATCTTGATTTACTACGTTATTCGTTGAATTCATTAATTCTTCAGATATTTGTACTGAACCATTAGAGCTTAGTGTTGCTTCTGTAAGCTTTTTTTCCCATTTTCCTTTTTCTTCTTCTAACTTTTTCTTTATTGTATCATCTGAATTTGAGGCTATTCTATCATCTAAATCTTTAATTTTATTCTTTATTTGATCAGCTGTCATTTTTGGAGATATCATATTAGAATAAAAATTATACATTGGATCTCCTGGTTTTACTATTTCCAATGGAAATTGAGAAATTTGTATTGGGCTATTCGGATCATTAGGATAAAGTTTCTTAGGAAAAAATGTTGGTTTATTATTAGTTGTAGTTAAATTATTTGCTTGACTAGAATTTGTTATTTCTTTACCTTTTATAGATAACTTTATATTTGTTCCTTGAATTTCGCTTTCTAATCCATTTATAGTTGTTTTATCTATTTTAACAGTAGTTTGAGAACTGTTTATTGCTGATTGATTTGTCTCTCTTAAAGAATCAACATATCCTTGCAATATTGTTTTTTTAGTTATATCATCTGTTATACTATTAACATCTGTTTGAAGTGCGTCAATAAATTTTATCATATCATCTGTCTTATATTCTAGTTTATTATTTTCTTTATTTTTATTAATCTGCGCTTCCTTTGCTTTTTCTTGTGTCTTTATGTCTGTTATAGTCATATGGTCGGAAGCTTCTACTGTATTCCAACTAATTATTGATGATATAATTAAGACATTTATAGTTATTAATATTATTACTATTTTACTTATTTTTTTCATATTCTCCCCTTAATTATTATAAATTATCAATAAATTTATTAACATTTAATTTTGATTTTCTTTTTTCATTTGAATCTTTTAAGGTATTTATACTGTTTCCAATCTTAGCTATATTTTCGTCTTCAGCAATTACTGATGTTAATATTCTACTTAATTCTTCTGCTATATATCTTGAGCCTTCCCTTTTTGCTCTAGCTTCACTTATATCATTAACATCAATTCTTTGTTCAGTGTTTTCCCTTATATTTAAAGGTGGTGTCTCCTGATTTACATCATTAATTCTTTGATCGTTGTTAATTGTTTGATTATTGTTTATTGGCTCATTATTAGTTGGTTCTTCGTTTGTATCAGCATTTCTCATTTCTTGATTTTGTTCTATATTCTGTCTATTTATTGATGGCGCTGTTTGACTGATCACTATTACATTATCCGGTCTTCTTAAAGAGTTGTTATTATTATTGTTATCGTTTTGTTCTTCATTATTTTCTGAATCTACAAATCTATTTCCGTTTAATTTTTCAAGTGCAGTTTGTTTTTCATTATCATCCATTTTTGATTTTTCAATTACTCTATCTAAAATTAAATTTATTTTTGTTGTTGTCAAATCTTCTTTATTTTCTATATTTAGCTCTGCCATTTGTTTCTTTACTATTTTATCTAGTGAGTTCGCATTTATATCTAAATAGTGAATTCTTCTTAACTTTCTTTTTATATCTTCTGCGCTTATACGTTCATTTCTATTATTGTTATTAATATTATTTCTACTTCTTCTTTCAGCTAATAATTCTCTATATTCAGATCTGATCATTGTTTTATCCTTTACAGTTTCACTATGTGATGTAATTTGTTTTTTATACTTGCCTATTTTTTCAGTAGATTTTTTCTGTTTTTTCTCGTGTTCTTTTTTTACTTTTTTCCAATCAGTCATTTTTAATAATTCTAATGTACTAAATGAAATATCTTCACCATCTGTTATATCTTTTATTAATGCCAACGGAACACCTATTATTCTCGCTGCTTTCATTGCATTAATTTTAGCTGTTGTTGCCACATTGGCTGTAAAATTACCGATTTTTTCTTTAGTATATTTTTTAGATAATTCTTTTGAATATTTACTTGATTCAGTTTCTCTTCTTGCATCTTTTCTTACATCTAATAATTGCTCTGTTTCTTCTGGACTTTCATGATGCAATATATGTTTACTAACTATTGGATTTCCTAATACAACTTTATCAATTTTATCCCTAATTAGTTCTTTGTTTGGATCATTTACATCATTGTTAATTGATAATTTATTTGTAATTAATTTTGCTCCAGAAATTCCAGCTGTATATGCAAATCCGCCAAGAGTCTTAGCTATTGCTTTTGCTGGTTTAGTTGTTATACTTGCATAACTCTTAAATGTTTTCTTTGCAAGTTGTAATTTTGCAAATGTCATTAATCCTCTTCCACGTTCTGCAGGCATTGATCCAACTGAACCTGATTTTGAATTAAATTTAAATAATTTTATTACTGTTGCTGATAATTTTAACATTGATTTTAAAACAAACCAGAATATTAAAAATCCTAGTAAATTTTCCATTGCACCTTCGAATAAGCTTCTTACGAATAGTGCATAAAATAATGCATGTATACTTTGTTCCATTACATTTATTATTAAATCATATAACCATTTTGAATATGTTTTACTTACTGATTTTCCTGTTGATTCGTATGCTGTTTTGACTATAATAAATGGCCCTGAAATTATTAATATCAATATTAGAATAAATCTTTTTAAATATACGAAAAAATATTGTATTGTTAAACATGTTACCATTACATATAAAATTGTTGCTGGGAATGATATCGACAATCTTATATCTAATGCTCTTTCTAACAAAATTACATTTAGGTTTTGTAATCTTGGGTCATCTATATGTGCTACATCTTTTATTGTTTCAATAATATCTGTGTTAAATGCAATTACTGTATAAATTATAATATGCATAATTATTAATGTTGATAATGCTTTTATCCAAGCTATCATCATTTCTTTATATCTTGCTTTATTTTCTGCAGACTCTGTATACATATTCAAAAACATTCTTATTGCAACATACATTAATACTATTACCATTACCATGATTGCAATATTTCTTAATACATAGTACCAAGTTTTTATTCCTTCTCTTATCTGAATGATAAATGCTTTTGGATTTTTTTCTTTTATTTCTTTTACAGCTTGTGAGTCATTAAAAAAATTAATATCTACTAATGGTTCCTCATTGAATAACATTGTATCTATTGTTATTAATTTTTTTGCGCCTTCTAATAATTTGTTCTTTTCATTTTCATTTATAATTTCTTCTGTTGTTTTTTTATCGCTATCTGTAGATCCTTGATCATCTGATGCGCCTAATTCTAAATCTTTTCCTAATTGCGATTCTACTGCTGATTGATCTTCATCTATGTTTAATAAACCATATGTTGGTTTTGAAAAAATCATGAATAAAGCTAAAATAGCTATTATTGTTATTATTATATTCTTTTTTAGCTTATTCATAATTCCTCCTTTTTATTTTTTCATAAATGATGTTATTGTTAAAAATATATTGTAGATAATATTTGTAAATCCAATAATTATAACTTTAATTATCATGAATAATAATCCTAATAAATAGTCAATGAAATCACCAATTTTTTTAAAAAAGTTTCTAATTGGATTTATTTCTCCTTCATATGTTACATCTCCTGGAAGTCCATTAAATCTAAACTTCTTTTCGTCAATGTTTTGTCTGTCATCTATTTCTTCACCTTCGGCCGTGTAACCTCCTAAAGATCCTGTTCCATAGGCTCCTGGACTTAATGGAGGTGTTTCATTCGCTATATAGTAATCTCCCATACACACAAATGTATGCCCTTGTGATAGAGTTACTGCTATATCTCCTATTTGCATTTTTTGCGTAGCAGCTAACTGTGCGGTTGTTCCTTTTCCTATATCAGTAACTTCAGTAAACCCTAATCCTGGTAAGCCACTTCTTAATGTAGTTGTTGTCATTATATCGACTTGTTTATTGATTCCTGCTTTCATAAAAGCAAATTTTACTCCTGCTGATACAAATGCTGAACAGTCTGTATTACATGGAGTAGTCAAATTCATAGGCTCATAATTTACTTTTGCAACTTCTATACCAAAGCTTGCTCTGTCGTTTTGATTATATCCAATATATGAATTACTAGCGGCATCTCCAAGATAATATGCTATTGTTCTAGCCACTTTTGGATCTGGATGTCTAAACACTGAATAAACCTTTTTTCCCCCTGAAAACGGTGTTATTCTAACCTCTTTGCCTGTTTGATCTCCAGCTTTTCCACCTTTAATTTTACCATTTTCATCTATTTTAGCTTCGACTTTATATAAATTTCCTGGTACTTTTTTTAAATTTTTAGGAATATAATATGTATCTCCATAATCTACTGTAGTTTGATTTACGTTATTGCTTGAATTATAACTTGATTCAGTATTTTGCCTCGACTCAAGTGCATTTACTACTGAAGTTATGAAATTCCAATTTTGCGATGGTACCATTGTTGTTCCATTTTTGTCTTCTTCAGCAACTTTTAAATAATTATCTACCTCTTCTGAAATTTTTACTATTGATTGACTATAATCTCCCAAATTATCTTTATTATTTTTTAATTTATCCACTTTTTGCTTTAACTGCATTATTTCAAATCTAGTTTTTTTAATCTCTAGATTATTAATTCCTACATCTGAACTCAATGCTTTTACTGAATATATAAAGTTAAATATTGTGGATATTATCAAAAATAATATTGCAATCCTCTTAATTTTATTCATTTATATCTCCTGCATATCATATATTAATACTTCATTCGAATTTACTGGAGTTAATTTAATTTGATCTGTTTTAATTTTGTTTTCTTTTACTATATCCTGTAATGTTTTATTCAAATAAACTTTTCCTTTATAATTTGAATATATGTATATTCCTGTTTCTTTTTCTCCAATAGTTGGACTTTGATAATTATATTTTATTTCAAAACCTTCCAATGGAAATGATATATATATTGAATCAGACTTAATTCTTTTTATATAAAAATCAGGATATATTTCTATTACTTTTTTATAAAATTCATTATAATTTTTATTTTTTAATAATTCATTTACTATTTTTTCAAATTGTAAGTTTTTTGCTTCGTCATAAGCTTTTTTTCTTGTTACAAAAACTTCTTTATTATAATAAAACACAGTGTATTTTTCAGTATCAAACCCTTGAATAGTTATATCATTTGAACTTGTATTCAAAGTACGATATTTAAAATCATTTTCTGGCATTCCTGGATATATTCCTTCAAAAACTTCATTATTGTAGCTCTTATTAAATATTATTGCTGCAACTTTTCCATCTATCATTTTTATTCTATATCCATTATTATCATAATAATCCACATTTTTAACACTTCTTGTGATCTTTCCAATTGTTTTAGATGTGTTTCTGTTCCAATCATTATTTAATAAGTCAATTAATTCTTGCGATTTTATTACTGGATTTATTAGATCAGATTCTTTAGGAAGGTTGCCGATATTTTCTAAGCTTGCAATGTTTTCAAAATAATTTATATCATTATTAACGATGTATTTTATTATTCCATTTGCATTAAACTTTCCTCTAATAATCATGTCCTTATCTTTATCTATTAATCTAAAATTTTTCTTTTTTAATATTGGATTTATTAATGTCATTAAATGTTCAAAATATTTTTTATTTGAATTTTCATCTTCTGAAGGTTCTTGTCCAAATTTCAAATAGATGTCGATTCTATATTCTTTTTCTTTACCACTTTCAGCCTTTAATAATTTTGTTCCTGTTTTCTGTAATGTGCTCGTTAATTCATTTATGTTTATCCCAATATTTTCTTTTAATAATTGTCTTACTAATGCAATTACTAAGATTATTAATAAAATTATCAATATATATTTAAAAATCTTTTTGTCTTTCATAAACTATTTTCCTATTTTTAATACATTATCCAAATCTTGATCAATTTCTTCATTTGATTTAATTTGTAGCGCTTTTTTAGCTACCTTCATTGATTTTCCTAACAAATAAAACGCTATTGCTGTTAATAATGGTACTTTTAACATTATTTCATCAAATGACCCGAATATTAGTACATATATCATGTATTGAAATGGTTGCATCAAAATTGCTGTTGAAAAATCAATTATCCATTGTCTTAATGCTTGTCCTCTATCATCTGCAATTCTGTCAATTGGATATGATACGCATATTAGTGGTGAAATTATTATTAGCATATATACTTGCATTGCTCTTTTTATATATACTAGGAAGAATTTAAGCTGATACCATATTATTGATAGCATTGACAAAAAATAGAACACTTGCTTAACTATGCTTCCTTCGAGCCAATAATTCCCGAATACATTTTGCATTATCTTCTTTTCTACGTCAAAAAGTGTGTCTGATGCTATTTGATTTATTATCGATATTGCTACATTTGACAAAGCGACTAATCCGACTGCCAAATATTGCAATACAAATATTAAGAACATTGCTCTAACCCATCCTATTAACATGTCTTTTAATTTAGCTGTCTGGCTTGCTGACGCGCTTCCAATTAGCATTCTTATCGCAATATACATTAATACGACGACTAGTAGCATAATACTTAAGTTTCTTACTGTAATATAGAAAATTGATATTTGTTCTCTTATTAGTGACAATGTATCCGAATACATTCCGTCTGACTCTTTTGTATCAAATATATCTACATCAAATAGTGGATATTTGTTTGCTAATAAATTTCCAATTGTATAAACATTGGTATTATCAAGTAATGGCACAAATGGTTTTCCAGTTACTATTAAAGTTAATAATGTTGAAATCATTGCTGGTACAATTGATAACAATACTAATAGTATGCTGAATCCAGCGCTAAACATGCTTGGAGATGATGTTATTTCATCTTTTTGATCTACAGTTTCTGAACCGCTTGTGGTTCCAGTTTTTGATGTTGTTGTTCCGTCTTTTATTAAGGAGTTAATATTATCATTTCCATTTTTTTGTCTTCTGATTGCTACATCTCTAACGTTTTCTCCTTTGACCGAATCAACAGTTGATGATAATGCATTTGATTTTGGTACTAAAAAAGGAGTTGGTATTATGAATTCAAAAATCAAGATTAGTAATGTCAATATTGTAATTATTTTGTTTTTCATATCCACTCCTTTTATTATTTTATTATTTCTTTTCCCTTATTTTATTTATATTTGTTTCAATAAATTCAAGTTCTTTCTTAGTTGGTCTAATTTCAATTATTGCTGTTTGCTCTCCAACTTTAAATAATCCTTCTCCTCTTGCACATGTTGTTAAGAATGAAGCTTCACCCTCACTTAACTTAAATATTTCTTGTATATATTGTATTTCAGATTTATCCTGTGATAGGAATAATTTTGTATCTGATGATGTTAATACAGCTTGTACTTCAGATTTTTCATAGAAGTCTTGGAATCTTTGTGATACAACTGCTAAAGAAACATTTCTTTTTCTTGCACGTCTTGCCATTTTATTTAAAAAGTCTACGGCTTCTGGGAATGGTAGTAACATCCAAGCTTCATCGACTAGCACTCTCTTCTTTCCTGCCTTAGATTTATCTTCACTGTTTTTCTTAACATATTTTTCCCAAATCCATGATAGTAAGATTTGTTGTGCCAATGGTCTAGCAAATCTTTCCTCTAATTGAGAAATGTCCATATTTATGAATTGTGTTCCATCCAATAAATCAAATGTTGATTGTCCATCAAAGTATGACATTGGTCCATTATATTCTCTTACATACTGTCTCATTACTTTTACTAAGTAACTGTAGTGGAATCTATAATCTTCGTTTGTATTCGCTCTTGCGTTGTTAACAATTCTCTTATACCAACTTGTCATTGTAGGCATTGCTTTTTTCTTTCTGCCTAAGAACTCTGTTCTTGAACTGCTTCTTTGATCTACTGCATATAAACTGTTTACATTGTTGTTAACACCTATTGATGAATACTCCTCAGCTATTGCTTCTGAAATAATCTGCTTTGTTACTTCGTTTACATCTTCTGACTTTGTACTTCCTCTTGCCATCGTTAAGATGATTTGTGTTACGTCTTCAATTTTGTTTTCAACATTTAATACAATTTGTTCTTTTCCTGTTATCTCATCTCTTACAATTTCAGGTTCAACATCAAATGGATTTATTATTGTATTTGAGTTCGGAGATATTACTATATTGACTCCTCCCAGTGCTTCTGCAACAACTCCATATTCACCTTCGGCATCTAGTGCTAATGTTTCAATTCCATTTAACACTGCTGATCTTGCTATTAATGTTTTTATTGCAACACCTTTACCAGCACCTGATTTACCAAATACAACCATATTGTAATTGCTTAATGTATTACTAAAATTATCGTATAAGATTGGTAATCCAGTTTGTCTATTAAACCCAAGGGGTACACCATTTTCATGACCAACATCTGAATTTATGAAAGGAAATACTGTTGACATTGATCTTCTATCAAATGTGTGTTTTTTTCCTAATTTATCATTATTGAATGGCATATTGCTTTGGAATGCTTGTTCTTGTTGTGCCCAAGCTGCTTTTAATTCTACAAGTGTTTTTGACATTTCTGATGTCAATAATTCTGTTCTTCTATCCAACTCTTCCATGTCATATGCAAATAATGTACAAATTATTGATGATTCATACAATTTATCCATTCCTGCTGCAATAGCATCTCTAAGCTCTTCTGCTTCTAGTCTTTTTTGTGCTAATTCACTCTCTCTATTGATATTTCCTCTATCTTTAGCAACGATTCTTTCTGACTCTAGTGTGTTTATTACTTTATTTAATTCATTTTGTGATTTTGCTTCACTTATTGGATTTATAAATACTGATACATTGATATCTCCAAAAGTATACATACTTCTCAAAAACTCTGGAAATGTACACATTCTTGGAAGCACTGATATTATCATTGTTCGCGCATATTTATTTGTATTTGAAAATATTTCAAGGTGATTTGTGCTTGAAGCATCTATTCCAGCAGGAGCTATTAAATCTTTGATATCTTTAATATTTTCTGATAATGGCCCTTTTGATTCTGTACTTTCAACATTTTTGATTTGTAGAGTATTTAAATTCTTTCTACTCATTAATAGTTTTCCTCCTCATTTGTTATTTAACGCCTGTGATTTTTCTTATTTTAGGTTTTACATCAATTATATCAGAAGTATCCAATTCTGCGTCTCTGATTTCCTTTATTGTTTTTTCATATAAATCTTTGCTTAAATCATTTTTATAATCAGCCATTATGCTTTCAGCTTTTCTTCTAATTTCTGCTGCTTTAAGTTTTCTTTCTGCTTTTAATTGTTCATCTGCTTTTGTTATACTATTTGTTGCTAATTTTAAAGCTTCTGTTTCTATTTGTTTTTTCAATTCTTCTTTTCTTGTTTCAAGTACATCTTTAGCTGTTGAATATAATCTATCATATTGTGCATCTAACGCATTTCTTAATGTATATGTATCTGATGATTCTCTGTTATATGCAACATATAGTAATTCTGCTAATTCTTCTGAATTCAAAACTTTTCCTGTAATTTCTGATGATGTTAATGCATTTAAAATTGTTTGTGTTCTTGTAAATAATTCTGAAAATACTAAATCGTTTAATTCTAAATCTGAATATTTTTTAGTATCTCCAATTTCATTTGCATAATATGAAACTACGATATATGTTTTTTGTTGTAGCATATATTGGCTATCGTTTATTTTGTTAGTATATTCTTCAATTGATTCACTGTATTCAACAATATTTATTTTTCTTTTTCTATCGAACATTAATTTATTTAGCAATTCTTCATTTCCTTTTTGTCTTGCTAATTGAATCTGTGCATCAATTTTACTAATTTCATCAAGCATTGCTTCTGTTCTTTTTGAATATGAATTAAGTAAATTGCTCATATCTAATTTTCTAGTTTGAACATACAATTGTATTGGTGTTCTTATTGTATTTAAAAATGCTATAAATCCTAATTCTACTGCTGATTTTTCATCGTTTGATAACAAGTCATAGTTAATACCTTTGCATTCAATAACCATTACAAATTGCTCTCTGTTTTTTCTGATAATCATGTTATCTGTTATTGAATCAAATTCCATAAATTGATATATAGAATCGATTTCTTTTCCATCTCTTGTTATTAAATTAGTCTTTTTGACTTGATTATTGCTTTGTCCTCCAATAATTTTAGAAGAATTTTCTGCATTTTTTTCATTTTCCTTTATTCTCATTCTAATTATGATGAATACTACTAGTAATGATAATAATCCCATTACTCCAATAATTCCTATCATAATCAAATTTAACATTTCTATTTGGCTAAGTGAGTTCACTATTTCTTACCTCCTTGGTTAACATTAGTTTTCATCCCTAGGATATTTTCAAAATTAATTGTTGTGTTAGTCGTATATGTTGGTTCTTTTCTAGGTATTGCATATGAATATAGTTTTCTGCTTTTTCTGAATTTTATATATTTTATTATAATTTCATCAACAGTATCTCCTGCTAAATATCTACCTATTTTTCCAGTGGTTGATGGGAATTTTACTGTTGCAACAAGATACCCTAATACTGCCATCAGTGCTATTAATATCATCCCTATTGTTTTTTGTCCCAAGATTGATAATATTATATATATTGGCGTTCCTAGTAAAGCTCCTACTGCTGTATATATTAATGATTTTGTTGTAAATATTAATAATATTCTACCTTCACCTTTTAACTTATTATTTGGTATTGCATAACTTCCCATTTCTTTCTCCTTTGTTTATATTATATAGAGTCTCCTATTGAAACTATAATTTTTGTTATTCCAACTGCTGAAACTAATAATACTATCGCAATTACATAGTAGATTAATCTTTCTTTAACCTTGGCTTTTTCATCAGCTCCGCTCATCATGTATTTAAATCCTAAATACATTCCTACTCCAACAGCTACTCCTAATCCAATAACTAAAAATACTTGTCCTATTCCTCCCAAGTCTTTTGCAATCACACCTGTATCGACTGTTGAACCTGATTTTCCTTGCTCAATAAATGACTTTGCGCTACTAAATATTCCAGATACTGATGTATCTGCATAAACTGCTTTATTATTAATACAGAAAATAGCAATTATTATTGCTACTGTGGTTATAAATTTCACTATTTTTTTATTATTAAGCATAATTTCCCCTTGATTATAAATATTTATTATATTATAACAATTTATATTTTATTTATCAATTAAAACAAGAAAAAAATAAGCCTTTTTTTCTTGTTTTTTGGCTTATTTTGATATTCTATTTAATTATATTTGTAGACACTGTTATTATTGTTTGTATTATCGTATTTATTCCAAAAATTATTACTCCTCCAACTACAATGGCAATTAATTGTTTCTTTATTTCAGCTTTTCCTTCTGGAGCTGCTTGCATGAAAGAAACACCTTTCATTATCAAAAGAATTATTGCAGCTGTTACTATTAAAACAGTTACTACACCAAGTACTTTATTTATTACAGTAGTTGCTTCTGAACTTGCACTTACATTGTTAATTTCTTTTCCCAATGCATCTAAATTTAAATCTGATGAACCTCCTGTACCTGTTCTTTTTAGTTCTGTTGATGAAGATGATGATTTAGATGATTTTCCAGAAGATTTTTGTTTTTCTAAACCTCTAATTACGCCTTCATCTCTTGCATCAAACTCTGTTCCTACTTCTCTCGCGTTAACAATTGTTACTTGCATTAAAATTAAAACGATTAATAGAATTATCGCATATAATCTTTTCATTTTATTCTCCTTGAATAATTTTTATACTATCTTTATTATACTAAAGATATTCTCCATATTTCAATACAATAAAATAAAAAATCGAATTTGCATAAACAAATCCGATTTTAATATTATTTATAATTTACTTTTAATAATAAATTATTTTTTATCAAAGCCAAATCATTAACCTTGTGAAACAACGGTTGTTGATAAGTTTGAAATTACGCTTAACAATGCGCCTGCAGCAAATACAATAATTGCGCCTATAACATAAATTATAGCTGATTTTTTAATTTCTGCTTTACCTTCTGGTGATGATGTAACAAATTTAACACCTAACATAACTAACATAATTACAGCTGCTGCATAGCATATAACCTGTACTATACCAATTATATTATTAGCTGTTGTTGTAACAGCGCCTGCTGCGTCTGTATTTCCTTTAAGTTTTCCCAACACACCTGCAGCTCCACTAGCAAATACTGCTGATAACATTGTTGCTATTGTTGCTAATATTATTAATGCAGTAAGTATTTTTGCAATTCTTTTCATAGTCATATTCCCCATTAAAAATTTCCTCCTAATTAATATATCTATATTTTATATTATATATAGAATATTAAATTTTGTCAATTACTAACAAGATATTTTATTAGCGTTTTATAAATTATATATTGAATTGGCAATATTAATATCTATATATTCCAAAAACAAATTATCTTTTTCATCATATCATCTATAAAATAAAAAATGGAGGAGTATTAACTCCCCCATGGTTAGCGAGACAAACATATGTTACAATTAATTAAATGTTATTATCTATAATGCGTATTACCGGATGGGTCTTCCCACGATTTTGTACCGTCCGGCCAATGCGTATCGCCGGATGAGTCTTCCCAGATTTTTTCAAAAGATCCTTTAATAAATGGATCTCCACACTGATCATGATCTATGATTGTGCCGTCTTCATATTCAACACTTCCATCTGCATTTCGTCTTACGACGTTACCGTGATTTGCCATATTATTAGCCTCGCTTTCTAAAAAACTCGCTAACCATATTTAGATTTTATATTATTTTTTAAAATATGTCAATATTTTTTCAAAATTATTTCATTTTTATTTTTTTATATTATTTACTTGTTATAATTGATATAATAGAATTTTCTTCTTTGAAAATTTCTTTTTGATATCTTAGAACTTCTTCAAAAGTTATATCTTCTAATTCTGTTATGTAGTCAAAACCGTTATATCCTTTTATTGCTGATTGTAAAAATAGTCTGCCTATGTCTTCTACATCATTAAATTCTTTTACTAATTCACCATACACTCTTTTTTTGCTACGCTCGAATTGTTTCTCATTAATTTTAGAATTTACTATTGCTTTAATTATTTTGTTTGCGATTTCGTTTGGCTTCTTAGTTTCTCCAGCAATTAGAACGTGTAAATAATTAGTTGAAAATTCATTTTCAATTTCAAGTTCTGACATTATATCGCCATTGTTATACAGCTCTTGATATAATTCTGAGCATTTCCCTATTATTGAATTTAATATGATATCTGATGCTATGGCCATTTTTAATTTATTGTCTTTGCAGTTATTTTTAAATCCTATCATAAACAACGGCATGTTTACATCCATTTTTTCTTCTTTTATTTTTCTATAGATTGTTTCTGGTTCTTCCGGATATATTCTTGTAATTGATGTTATTTTTTCTTTTTTAATTAACCTTTTCTTTATTTCATTAATGATTTCTTCTGGATTAAAGTTACCACTTATGCACATTATTGAGTTTGCTGGATTATAGAATGTGTTATAGCATGAGTATAAATTTTCTTTTGTTATATGACTTATTGTTTCAACCGTTCCTGCTGTGTCAATTCTTACTGTATTATTGTGGTACATGTTTTGGACTGCGTTTATGTACAATTTCCATGGTGGCATGTCATCATATTTTCCTATTTCTTGACCTATTATTGGTCTTTCCTTTTCCACATTTGCATCTGTGTAGTATGGATGTTGAACATAATCCATTAGTTCATCTAAACCCTCATAGAAATTTTCTGTTCCCGAAAACAAATATGCTGTGTGGTCATTTGTCGTATATGCATTTGCATCTAGTCCTAATGACATCAAAGCCATTAAACTGTCTATACCACTTTCATTTTCAAACATTTTATGCTCTAAATAGTGGGCTATTCCATCCGGAACAATTATTTCTTGGTTTGTTATTGGATCTATGAAATGATTATCGTTTGACCCTATTTTAAATCCCCAAATTACGTATTTTTTATCTGTTTCATGCTTTGGAATGACCATTATTGTCATTCCATTATCTAATTTCTCAATAAATACTTTTTCTTTTATTAAATTATTTGTTATTTCTTGCATTATTTCTACCTCATTAATTTCCTAAAAAGTATATTGTGTCAATATTGATTTTCTTTGCTATTTCAACTATATCTTCTTTTTTTATTTTCTGTATGTTTTTGCGATATTTTTCAATATCTATTTCTCCATTATATAATTCTTTGTCAAATGTGTACTCTATCATGTTTTCGCTTGATTCATTTATTAAATTTAATCCTGCATTTATAAATTGTTTTGCATCTTTTATTTCTTTTTCAGTGATATTTCCTTCTTGCATGTCTTTTAATTGTTTCTTTATTACTTCTACTGCTTTATTATATTTTGAAACTTCAATTCCTGTTGATATTATAATTGCATTATTTCTTTTTAAATACGTTGATCCTGCTGAGTATGCAAGACCTTCTTTTTCTCTTACATTTAAGAACAATTTAGAGTTAGCGCCTTTACCTAGTATTGTATTGTATAATGCGATTATTTCTCTTTTTTTGTTTGGAGTATTTAAACCTATTACTAATTTTCCTTGTGTTACGTCCATTTGCTCTTTTACAACTTTTTCTTCTAATTGCTCTTTTATTGGAAATTCTTTTGTTATTTTTATTTCTTCTTCATCAATTTGATATTCTTCGATATTTAGATTTTCAACATCGCCTACAATGTATAGATGTTTTTCAGAATTTTTAATTAATTCTTTATATTTTTCATATAGTTTTTCACTTGTTATATTATCAATTTCATCAATATTCCCAAATTTATATAGTCCATATGGTTCTTCTTTAAACATTTCTTCTAATAATCTGTTTGTTGCATATGTATCTTTATTATCTTTCCTTGATTCGATAACTTTTTTCAAATTTTCTTTTTCTTGACTTACATAGTCTTCATCAAATTTCCCATTTATTAAATATGGTTTCATTATAATATTTATAAGCATTTCAATAGATGTTTTGCTTAAGTCTTTTTGGTTTGGTATATAGTTATTATTTAATGATTCTATATAAAATTTTAATATTTCATTATTCCCTACTTTTGCTATTCCTATTCCAAAAGTTGCATCATACATTTCTTCTAATTTCTTATTAATTTCCAGTTGATTATTATACTTCTCACATCCTCTTTTTAAAACTGTTGGAATTAAAGCATTATATGTTACATTTTCTTTTGTTAATGGAATTGTTAAATATAGTGCATATACATTTGTTTTAAATTTTTTTGTTTCTATTTTTCTTATTTTCACTTATTTTCCTACCTTTATTTTATATAAAAAAGAGGTAATTTTTTTTCAAAATCACCTCCTTGCTTTTTAGAATTTTCTTTTTCTAGCTGCTTCAGACTTTTTCTTTCTTTTTACACTTGGTTTTTCATAAGATTCTCTCTTACGTACCTCCTGTAAAATTTCATTTCTTGCACATTGTCTTTTAAGTCTTTTTATTGCATCTTCTATATTTCCGTTAGTTACTCTAATCTCTGCCATATCTCTTTTTCCCCTCCTTCCAGTAATAAAACTTATTGTATGGGAATATATTTCACCTAAATACTTGTCCATTATACCTTATTTTAGAATTGATTGTCAATATGAATAATTAATTTTATATAGCTCTTGCTTTTACTATTAATCTTTTTGTCCCATATTCTTTACAAGTTATTAATGTTACTTCTTTTTTTCCATTTGTTAATTGGCTTGTACATCTTACATCGTCTGGATCTACTTTATAAATGTCATATACTTTGTATGTTACTGTGTTTCCATTAATGTCTGATAGTGTGAATGTGTCACCTATTTTAGCTCCTAATACTTTACCAAGCATTTTTCCACTAGCGTAATTATGACCTACAATACAGTAATTTCCAACCTGATTTGGTGCTGGTCCCCAATATTTGCATAATGATATTTTTAATAAACTTT
>CAURYI010000009.1:0-17667 GCA_963529075.1 uncultured Eubacteriales bacterium | reverse complement strand
AATATTTGATAAAATAGTTGCAGTTTTCTTAAGCTCTTCACCATTACCAATATTATTAATATCAGTTTTCATTGTATCATAAAATACATATCCAACATTTTCTTTATAATAATAGTTCATTATAACTTTTTTTAGTTCATCATTTGTGTGGTCTGTAATATTAATAAAATGGATAGAATTATATAAATTATCATTATACCAATTTGTAACATTAATAACTTTATTAAATTCCGAAGAAACTCTCTTCAATCTTTCTGCAAAATCTCTAGAGCTCTCTCCTTCATTTCTTTGTACATAACCATCTTTATCGATTTTAACAGCCTTTGGATCATCTGGCCTAAATTTCAAATCCAATAATTGATTTTCAGAAACTCTAACTCTTTGTCCATGAATCTTTTGAATATCCGGACTATTAATAATAGTAGTAATTAAGCAAAGTTTCATTTTTTCTTCAGACATCTCATTAGAAATAATTAAAACTTTCTTTTTATGCATAATTGCAATATATGCAGCTAAATAAGTAGTATATCTACTCTTACCGCAGTTAGAAGGCATTGCAAAAGAAGAAGTTTCACCCCTTCTAATACCCTTAAAAACAGTTGATAATATTTTAAATGGAATTTCAAGTCCACTATTTAATATTCCTTCACCTTCAATTAAAAAATCAGTTAAATTCTTATTAAGTATTGATCTTTTAAATTTCTCAGTATCTAAAATTTGTTGAATAGCAGCTTTTACATCATCCACATTCATTTTATCATATAATTCATAATCTAAAATTTCAACAATCTTAGCTTGAATATTCTTTTCAGGAGTTTCCAAATATACTTTTCTTAATTGAAATAATTTACTTAAATCAATATATACTTTTTCAATATCTAATTTTGAATTTTCAAACTCAGTTCTAACATCAATTTTTAATTGATATAGCTTTGGTGATTCTTTAGCAAAATTAAATCTTTCCTTTGCTGGAATTGGAGCATATTTTTCTCCATCTGTAAACAATACTTTTTTATACAAATCTAAATATTCTTCATTTGCAAAAAAACAATCTTCATATTTGAAATTATAAACCGAGATTGCTCTTACTTGATTTAGTAACAAACCAACAAACTCTTTCTCAAGAGTTGTATCTCCAAGTTTTCCTACAAACGTTACAGTATCCTCTTCTTTTTTATTAAAAGATTGTTCTTCTGCAATTTGTGCAAGTGTCTTTTCTTCATCTTGATTAGCAAGTGTAATTGCCGCTAAAATCTCTTCATTCTTTTTTCTAGATTTATCAATATTTTCAGCCATAATCATAACCTCTTTCATGCATCTATAAATATTATATGAATTTACAGCTCCGATGTCAATTAATTATCTAGTTAAACTCTTTACAATATTAATCTTTAAATTCGTGAAATTAATTCTATCAATTATTCTATAATCATTTAAATACCCATTATCCTTAATTTCAACATTATATTTTTTGCTTGAAAATTTCAATTTTCTAATAATTCTAATACAAAGGATAAATCTAACAACTATACCAATTTTTCTTATAAATCCCGCACTTTATTTTACTATTTTTCAGAATCTATGTCAACCTAGATATTAGAAATCAGTAATATTTAAAACATTATTTTCCCTAATTTCTCTAGACATTTATGTAAATATATGCTATACTAGATTGAGCGCTAAAAATTTAGGAGGTTTTATGTTACACCATGATGAAGGATTATATGAGTCCATTCTATATCAAGAAGATCCATTAATTCCATATTACAAATCTTTAAAACAACATAAAGAATTAAGAGAAAGTAAAGAATATATAAATAAAGGCATTGTTTTAACAATAGAATTTTTAAAATCATTTCAGCAATTATATCCAACTATTCCTGTTAGAGATATTCCGTTCAGAGTTAAATCATTATCAAGTATAGATAATAAAATAAAAAACCTAATACTTGAACGTTTATCAAAATTAGCTGTTCTAAATGCTGAAAACCCTGAAAAATTTACACATTATATCAATGCTCAAAATAAAAAATTAGAAGATAATAAACAAGAAAAAATAAATATAGACTATAGAGAATTTTATCATTTTCTTAGAGAAAGAATTGATGAATCATCAAGTAGTGCTCTAAAAAAATTAAATTGCTACAGACAATTAGAAATCTTAGAAAATAACTATATTTCACATCCAAACCAATATCGTGATATAGTAGCCACATTATTAAACAATAAGGCACTATCATCAACAACAAAAACATATATTTCAAGAATGATATATGCAAAAATCAAATTAAGTCCAACGCTTTTTGATTCAGAAAAAGCAGATTTACTTTTTGATTTAACTACAAACTTTGGAGATATAGGAAAAAAATTCAATCATAATTCAGATGTATTAGATTTAGAATCAGCTACAAGAATTTTTGATACAAGCAGATCAATTCATAACTTGACATTAACAAATTATGATAATAGATTCAGATCAAAATTTGACAGATTACTTAACGAACAAGAATTTTTAAGATCATTAGATTTATTAGCATTTACTTTAATTATTGAAAAAATTCCAAAAGGTACACAAATTGAAGGACTTACAGAGTTTAATAAACTAATTCAATTACGTGATCAAGAATTTAATACCGACACTCGTTTAAATTTAGAACAAAAAGCAATCCTTTTATTAGGACAAGATTTTTTCTATAAAATTTCAACTAGAGAAATTCCTTTTCTAAAAGATAATCGTGCAAAAGAAATTATAGATATGTTAAAACATAAATATAAACCAGGTTATTTAGCAGAACATAATAAATTTGAATTAGAAAATAATCCTTTATATTCAATAGAATCACAAATAAAATCAGGATATATATATGATACAACTAATGATAGAAGAGTCGCAGATAAAGTTACACACCATGCTTTAGCACTTCACGCTTCAAGACCTGGTAAAGATAGAAAATTACCTACTGCATTAGCAAAACATAGTCCCGAAGAAATTTATGAATTACCAGAATATATAATATCATCAATTATAAAAGATTTAGAATATAGAGAACCATATTTCTACACTATAAAACAAGAAACACAACAAGTTATAAAATATAGCCATTTGGAGAATACATTAAAATTAAATGATGATTTAATTTATGAGCAACCAGAAGTACAAAAATTATTAACAGCTGTTTATAATAGAGCATGTACACTATCAAAAGGTGACAGCACAACAGCAAAAAAACATAAAATTATCAAAGCACCTCTAATAAAAACACCATCAGAAACATTTCAAAACATTGTAATTAATAATGACACATTAACAGATTATGAATAAACAAACAGATAAACTCAAAATAATGAGTTTATCTGTTTTATTTCTTTATATTCATCTTTTTAGGACATTTAATACATCCCATATTATTAATATCATACCCTTTTAAATTAATTCCAAGTTCTTTAAAAGTATATACTGCAAGGCGATTCAAACTGTCATCGGATAAAATAGTTTTTATCTTACTTGCCTCATCTTCAGCAATTTTAGAATCAATATTTAAAATATCAGTCATAAACAATTTAACAATATTACTAGCTTCTAAAACCTTAATAGCCTCAAGTTCACCCTGCTTGGTAATCTTAATAGGTTCATAATGTTTATACTCAATCAAATTCATTTGAGCCAAAACATTAACTGCAGCCGTAACACTTGCCTTAGTTTTGTTCATTTTATTTGCAATATCAGTAACCCTAACTTCCCCCATTGCATTATTTAATAAATATATAACTTTTAAATATTCTTCCTGTGAATTCGTTAAAACCATAATACCTCTTTTCTGCTGTCATTATACCATTTACTTACACTTTGTCAAATAAAATTAATATTTAATCAATGGACAATAAATAAATTTTATATTATACTTTTTATATACTAAGGAGGCAATTATGGCAAAATTAAAAACAATATTAACAACAATAATATTAATTATTTTAATACAAATTCCTGTTTTTGCTACAAATACTAATAAAACAAATACTAGTACTTCAGAAACAATTACTCAGTCAACAGCACAATCTGCCGAAACACAAACTACACAAACTGTACAAAATACAGCAAATCAAGGAACACCAATATCAAGTGTAAGTTCAATTAATTCATCTGTAAACCCTACAGTTTTAGGAATATCAGAAATTCTAAATATAATTTTAATTGCAATTGGAATAGTTATAATATTCCTTGCAATTGCAATATTTTCAAGATTAAAAAAATAATTGTGTCATTGCACAATTATTTTTTTACAAATATTCTTTAATTAATTTTTTCTTCGTTTCAAAACTTTCATTTATAGAAATTCCCAAATCATTATTTTTCAATGTATAATCAATCCAATTTAATGCACACTTTTTAATAAATTTAATTTCTAAATTCTTCAATTCAATATCACAACCATAATATGAATCAATAAATAATTGAATTCCTTTCAAATCAACTCCTCGTTTCTTAGAAAAAAATAATAAAGCTATTAAAATAGAAATATCAATAACAGATTCTCCATATTTTGCATCATCAAAATCTATAAATTCAATATTCCCATTATTATTTAATATGTTTTCTTTTGTCAAATCAAAATGTAATAAAGATTTTCTATTTAAATTAATATTAAAATTTATTTCTTCCAATTCAATATCATTATAAATCATTAAATCATGCATCTTTCTAACTTCTTTAGCTATTTTAATAATAATCTCCCTAGAAATCAATCCAGTAATATCATCATTTATAATACTTTTTCCATTTAAAAATTCATAAACAACAAGATAACTATTATTAATTGAAATATATTTTAAATTAAACAAATTCGTTATAATATTAGGAACTTTAATATTATTGACATTCAACATATCTACAATTCGAATCATTTTATTAACATGCTTTAAATCATTATAAATCTTAACAATATACCTACCATCTTGAGTAAAAACATCATAAACATTTCCATCAGTTGATTTTAAATTTTTAACAACTCTATTAACAATACCATAACTATTCTTAATAACTTCACTAATTATTTTAATATTCATAAAAACCACCTATAAAAATTTATAAAAAATGGAGTATTCAGTAAGCCCAAATACTCCCTAATTTTTATTTATATTCTTTTAATTTTCTTTCCACATCACGCTTTTTAATATCTTCTCTTTTATCAAACAATTTCTTACCTCTTCCAACCCCGAGTGTCATTTTAACAAAATTACCACTAAAATATAAATCAATCGGAATAAGTGTCAATCCTTTTAAATTAACCATTCCAATTAATTTATGGATTTCCGACCTATTTAATAAAAGCTTTCTTACACGTAAAGGATCCTTATTAAAAATATTTCCATGATCATATGGAGAAATATGCATGCTATATACAAAAATCTCACCATGATTATCAATAGACGCATAAGAATCTTTCATATTCACTTTACCAGCTCTTATGGACTTAATTTCCGTACCATATAGCACAATACCCGCTTCATACTTATCCAAAATTTCATAATTATGATAAGCAGTCGGATTTTTTGCAATCATTCTTTTCTCCATTATAACTCCTAAACTTATTCAGCTTTTCCACTAGAGCCAAATACATCTCTCATTTTATGAGCAACAGCTTCTTCAATATATTCTCTGCCAACACCCATGTATTTTCTAGGATCAAAAGCTTCTGGACTTTCAACAAATGTTTTTCTAATTCCTGCAGTCATAGCAAGTCTTAAATCAGTATCAACATTTATTTTTGAAATACCTCTAACACTAGCTTCATGAAGCATTTCATCAGGGCATCCCTTAGCACCAGGTAAGTTTGCACCATAATCATTGCACATTTTTACATATTCTTGAATAACCGTAGACGCACCATGTAAAACTATTGGTATATTTGGCAATTTTTCTTTAATTTTTTCTAAAATATCAAATCTTAATTTTGCATCACCTTTAAATTTATAAGCACCATGACTTGTTCCAATAGCAATTGCTAAAGAATCACAACCAGTTCTTTGAACAAAATCATATGCTTGATCAGGATCAGTATACAATGCATCACTATCTGATACATTAACATCATCTTCAATACCTGCCAATCTTCCAAGTTCAGCTTCAACTACAACACCATGTGCATGTGCATAATCAACTACTTCCTTAGTTTTAGCAACATTCTCTTCATAATCATATTTTGAACCATCAAACATAACTGATGTATATCCTGCATCAATACATTTTTTACAAGTTTCAAAATCAGGACCATGATCCAAATGAATTGCGACAGGAATATCATGTTCTTCAAGCCCAGCTTCAATCATTTTCATTAAATATGGAATTCTTGCATATTTAATAGCAGATGATGATGTTTGTAAAATAACTGGAGATTTCTCTTTTGCTGCAGCATCAATAATTGCTTTAACAAACTCCATATTATTAATATTAAATGCACCAATTGCATATTTTCCTTCCATCGCTTTTTTAAACATTTCTGTTGTTGTAACTAATGACATTTTAATTTCCTCCCATATATTTATTCTTTAATAATACTATCAATTTCAGATTTCATTGATTCCAATACAGAATAGCTGTAATCAAATCTTTTTTGTTCCTCATCATTCAATGGTACATTCACAATTTCTTCAATTCCCATATTTCCAATAATTGCAGGAACACCAATAAACATCCCTTTATGGCCATATTCACCATTTAAATAAGCTGAAACAGTCATAATTTCTTCTTCATTATTCAAAATAACTTTAATTATTTTTGCTAGAGCTAAGCCAACACCATAATATGTCGCATTCTTACGATTAATAATTTCATAAGCAGCTTGTTGCACACCCTTATAAAATTCATCTAAAACAGCTAAATCTTCTCCTCTGTCTTCAAGCTCTTTTATTAAAGATTTACATCCAATAAAAGAATGTGACCATGGAATAAATGATGAATCCCCATGTTCTCCCATAACATATGCATGAACATTTTTAGGAGATATTCCTAATTTATCACCAACAATATATCTCAATCTAGCAGAATCTAATGATGTTCCAGATCCAATAACTCTTTCTTTTGGAAAACCTGAAACTTCTCCTACAACATAAGTCATTAAATCACAAGGATTTGTCGCAATAACAAATACTCCTTTAAATCCTGCATTAACACAATTTCTTGTAATATCTGCCATAATCTTAGCATTTATTTTTAATAAATCCAATCTTGTTTGACCAGGCTTTTGAGCCATGCCAGCTGTTATTAAAACAATATCAGCATCAGCACATTCTTCATAACTTCCTGATTTAATATCAACTCTACTTGGTGCACAAGATAAACCATGTGCTAAATCCATTGCTTCACCTTCTGCTTTATCCTTTAAAACGTCAACTAAAACCATCTCATTAACACCACCTTGGTTAATTAATGAATAAGCAGCACTCATTCCTACAAACCCTGTACCAACTAAAACTACTTTTCTTTTATTTATCATAATTTCCTCCTATGTTGTAATATACTTCAACTGCATTATATCTCTATAATAGGTTATAATCAATACAAAAAACTATAAAATACAATTGATTTCAACACTCTGATATTTTTTCTTAATTTCATGCTTAACATTCTCTTTTAATTCAATAATTTTTGCAATTTTTTCTTCATTAAGGTTTTCCGAAATCATAACATCCAATTTGATATGCATACCAACTTTATACACTTCATATTTCTTCTTATTTAATAATCCAGAAAAATCCCTGTCAGCAATATCAATAATTTCTTTTCTAATATTTTCATCAATTACAATTCCACCCGTTAATTCATTAAATCCCTGTTTTAAAATTTCAAAAGGTTCTTTTATAGAAAAAATAACAATACATAAAGTTATAAAAAAATCACCAGTATAGTGTAAAAAGCCAAGCATTCCATCTTTTTTCACAATAAATAATAACAAAATCGCAACACCAATACCTAAAGATTGAATCCCATCAATAAAATTAGATTTTGATTCTGCTTCAAGCATCGTACTAATACCATTCATTTTTTTATTTTGCATTTTATTATAATAGCCAATTCCAAAACATAAAATAACCATCGAAATTGTATATGGCAAAACAGATGTCGTGTTCATAGCTTCTCCAACACCATTAATAAAATATTTATACGCACTTACACCAGTTTCAAAAAGTGATTGTCCAAGAACTATAAAGATTATAATTGATTCAATTATTGCATAAAATGGCTCTAAAAAATATAAACCTTCCGGATGTTTTTTAGTTTTTTTTCTACTAAGTTCAACTAAAATCATACCAACAATTGCAGATATTAATGAAACAATTGAAAAAAAGCAATCCAAAAATAATGCCTGTATTTTAGTAACACTAAAAATCCAAATTCCTGCAATTACTATTATAAAATTCACTAAAATTGTCATTCTCAATGACTTATCTTCTATCTTCTTCTGTGTCATATTAATCAACTTCCTTCAATAAAATTTTAACACAACAAAACAGCAGTATCAATACATTAACATTGCCACATTAATACTACTTCACTATTAATTACACTATATTGACATATCACTTTTAAAATAAATACTTTAGAAAATAATTAAATTAATGTTTCTATCAAAAAATATTTTATTTATTTTCAAAATGTTGCATAAATTCAATTTCATATGCTCTCATTTCAGAATCAAAATCATTATAATTCATAAACCAAGTTCCAATCTTAATATCATCAAATCCAGCAAGAGTGTGAAAGTCAATAACTTTATATCCCAGTCCTAAAAATTCAACAGTACCACCATCCTTCACTGCACTAACTGGATTTTCAATACAAAATACTGGTCTTAAATTATTCTTTACTCTATTATAATCAACTATAAAAAATATTATTCCAACAATAACAATTACTATTAAACACACACATATAATTCTAATATTTTTATTCATAAAATCCATTCTCTTTCTAATATAATTATCTAAATTTAATAAAAAATATAAAAACAGTATCAACCATATATGTCAATACTGTTTATAATATTAATCTTCAACTTTATTATCTTTTTTATTCTTATTTTCTTTCACTTGTTTAGATTTTTTAGCTAATTCTTTTCTAATATTTGCAATTTCATCTTCAAGCTTATCAGTTCTTAATTGTTTGTTTTTATGATCAACAATTAATAAAACAGCAAAACCTAAATACATGTATACTTGTCCTATAATAATATTTTTAACCAACAATACCATCAATTCAACATTATTAATATTTAACATTAACTCAACTGTTTGAACAGCTAAAATTAACATTGAACATACAACAACAACCATTGGTAATATATTCTTCTTCTCTTTAAGTCCCACCCATAACAACAATGCAACTAATAATAATGTTGCAGCAGCATTAAAAGGCTCTGTATAATCCAATAAAGGTAATTTCATACTCCTATTTTCTCCTTTGTATTATTTTAATTTTTCTTCAATCAAGTCAGCCACTTCTCTAGCTTTTTTAGTAATATACTCTTGATTTTCGCCTTCAATCATAACTCTAACCAATGGTTCAGTACCAGAAGGTCTAATCAAAACTCTACCATTTCCATCAAACTCTTCATTAAGCTTTTCAATTGCATTAACAATCTCAGGATTTTTATCAAAATCATATTTTTTATTACTATCTACTTTTGCATTAATCAAAACTTGTGGATAAATATTAATAATTTTCTGTAATTCAGATAACTTCTTTCCAGAATCAAATATTGTTTTTATCAACATTAAAGATGTTAATATACCATCACCAGTTGGGTTGTAATCTAAGAAAATAACATGACCAGATTGTTCACCACCTAAATTATAACCATTCTTCAACATATTTTCAAGTACATATCTATCACCAACTTTTGTTTCAACAAAATTAATATCATTGCCTTCACAAAACTTTTTCATGCCTAGATTACTCATAACCGTTGCAACAATAGCATTATTTTTTAATTCACCTTTTTTCTTCATTGCACTTCCAATTAAAGAAAGAATCATATCACCATCAATAATTTCTCCTCTTTCATTAACAGCTAAACATCTATCACCATCACCATCATAAGCAATACCAATATCACATTTATTAGTAACAACAAATTTTTGAAGCATTTCCATATGTGTAGAACCACAATTATCATTAATATTAGTACCATTTGGTGTATTATTTAAAATGTAATGTTTAATTCCTAATGCAGTAAAAACTTTATCTGCAATAACAGATGTTGCACCATTTGCAGTATCAATAGCAACAGTAAAATCGTCAAAATCATTTTCTTCAAAATAATCTTCAAAGTTCTTTCTAAAGAAATATAAATACTCATCCAGCAAATCTTCTCTTATTTCTGATACACCTATCTTACTTCCTTTAGCTGTTAATTTTTCAATCTCTCCAGAATCCAAAATTTCTTCAATTTCTGCTTCAATTTCATCCGGAATCTTCATTCCTAAATTACTGAAATACTTAATACCATTAAAATCATATGCATTGTGTGATGCCGAAATCACAACACTCGCATCAGCTTTTAATTTTTTAGTTAAATATGCAACACCAGGAGTTGGCATAACACCAATAAGTTTAACATTAGCTCCATAACTTAAAAAACCAGCGGTCATAGCAGCCTCAATCAAAGTGCCAGAAATTCTAGTATCCCTACCAATCAAAATCGTAGGAGATTTTCCATTCAAATGCTTTGATAAAACATATGCACCAGCTTTAGCCACTTTATAAACTAATTCAGGTGTTAATTCTGTATTTGCAATCCTTCTAATTCCATCCGTACCAAAATATTTCATAATATTATATCCTTTCCCTAAACTTAGGAATAAATTTTCCTAAGATTTTCACAAAAATTTTCTTATTAACAGCAACACTATAAGCAATTACTAATATCAATACAACTGCATTTATTACATAACTAGCAGTCATAGAAATATTTTTAAAATATCTAATGTAATATGTAAAACATACTACTCCAAGTATTATTCCAGGCCCAAACATATTTAATTCTCTAAGCTTAACTAACTCTCTTAATTTATATTTACGGTAATAATATATAATCAAATTAGCAAGCAATGTAGATATACAAGCTGCATAAATCTGCATTTTCCAAATTAAAATTAAATCAACAACTAAATTTATTATTGCAGCAACAACAGTTGTAGTTCCAATAATCTTTGTCTTTTTAAAAGCAGTAAAAATACCTCCAATAAAACTAGACAAATTCGCATAATATGTTGCAATTATAATTAATGGTATATATAAATATGCCTCACCATATTGTTTATTAATAAACACATTAAAAGCAAAAGGCATCACTGCAATTAAAAAAATCGTAACCGAAAACAGTAATCTCTTCATATCATGATAAATACTGTTATATACTTTTTTACTTCCCTCATCCTGCAAAATCTTAGCCGATGATTCTTTCCAAGCAGTATAAAAATATCCATATACAACATTTATTATATTAGGAAACTTACAAGCCATAGCATAAATTCCATTAACTGCTTCACCAGAAATCTTAGTTAGTAGTACTCTATCAGACATATTAATAATTGCCCACGAAATACTATTTGGAACTAATGGTATAGAATATTTAATCATCCTATTCATTATAATTTTATTATAATGACCAACATATTTCCATAAATTCATTTTTACAAAAACAAATATTGCTGTAGCACTATTAGCAATGGTATTAGCAATTAATAAAGCATTTCCTGATTTAAAAATTACCACCAATACAATATTTAATAAAATCGTTAAAATTCCCAATATAAAATTAGAAATTGAATATAATTTTATATTACCTTCACCTCTTGCAAGTGAATTACTAAGACCAAGTAATAAATTTGAAATAACAAAAAATATTACCAACACTTGCATTCCAGGACTATAATCAGTTCCAAATCCCATAACTACCAAAGCTATTGGAATAAATATTATAGTACCTATAACAGAATGTATAATAGTTTGACTTATTATTGATTTTTTTTCTTTATCACTTTTTGCATCAATTAAAAATCGAAACATTGATTCTTCCATTAATAAAGTTATTAATGGGCATATAAATATTGCTAAAGTACAAATAAAATCATATGTTCCATAATCACCCGGAGTTAATAATGCCGTATAAATAGGCAATAAAAAATATGAAATTACTTGCGTTCCCAATTTACCAATTGCAATTATTATAGTGTTTTTAATTAATTGACTTTGATGACTCATTATCTTTTTCCTTATTTATTTCTTCAAATAATTTTTTTCTAAAATTCATATTATTGCTTACGAATTTATTAGGCACAAATTCAACATTCAAAAGTTCACTTAATTTTTCAAAATCATATAAAGGTAAAATATACCCTTCACTAGAAAAATTATCTAAAATTTGTTTTTGATGGTCATTTACATGTTCCCTATATTTTTTTATTCTAGCAGCAACAATCATTTTTTTACCAAGTTGGACACCTTTTAAAATAGTTCCAACTCCTGCATGAGAAATAATCACTCTAGCATCATTCATATACTTTTCAAAATCTTCAGAATTCAAATAATCAAATATTTTAATTTTATCGGATTTAAATTTAGTTGATCCAACTTGTGCAATAATTTTCTCATCCACATCAAGTTTTTCAACAGCTTCAAGCAACCTAGGAAAATGTTTATCCTGTGTGCCAAGTGTTACAAAAATCATATCATTACTTCCTTAATAAATTGGGCCCCAATATACAGCATTAGGATATACCTTAAGCATTTCCTCCCACTGAACCACAAAAACATCAACATGTTTATAAATCATTTTTCCTGCCATTGTAGGAGTATTTCGATTCGCAAATGTTTCAATCCAAATCACTTTTTTACCTGCTTTCTTAGCAATTAAACACATAAATAAAGCAGTATGTGAACCAGTTGAAACAACAACATCCGGCTGAATTTTTTTAAAAATTTTACGCGATTTAAAATAATTGATTAATAATACAAAAAAGTATTTAAACAAATTTTTTCTAGTACCATATAACAAATAATCAACTTTATTATCATATTTATCACCTAAATTTTTATTTGATTTAGTTTTTTCAGTAACAATTCTATATTCATAATCTTCAATTCCTAGATGAAGAAGCTCATCCAGATGACCTCCATCACTAGAAATAAATAATACTTTTTTCAAATTACACTCCTACATTTTATCAGGAACTTGAATACCTAATAAATTTAATCCTCTATTTAATACTTTATTTGTAACATATGTCAAACAAACTCTAGCATTTTGCATTTTTTCATCATCGCAAATAATTTTATTATTATTATAAAAAACACTAAACGCTTTTGCTACATCAAGTAAATATCTAGAAATAAAAGAAGGTTCGTTCTTTTCCAAAGCACTTCTCAATACTTCTTCAAAATTAGCCAAAACTCTTATTAATTTAATTGAAGAATCATCTGTAAGAACATTAAAATCAATATCCATATTTACTTTATTATCCACCTTTGCTAAAACACTATTTGTTCTAACAACCATATATTGAACATATGGCCCAGTATCACCTTGAAAACTAATAGCACTATTAATATCAAAAACTGCATCTTTAACTCTACTATCAAGTAAATTAGAAAATACCACAGCACCAAGGCCAACCTTTTTAGATACATCTTCAATATCCATATCATCCAAGTTATCTTTTTCTAAAATAACATTTTTTACCTTATTTATAGCGTCTTCAAGTAATCCTTCAACCTCAACAAAATTACCTTTTCTAGTAGACATCTTACCTTCCGGTAATCTAAGCATCCCATATCCAACAAACTCTAACCCATCAATATATTTTTTATCAATTCCCATAATCTTAGCAATTGCAAAAATTTGTTTAAAATAAAGAGCCTGTTCATTTCCAATAACATATAAACATTTATCAAAATCAAAATTACTTGTTCTATATAGAATAGAAGCTAAATCCCTAGCTGCATAAATTGAAGCACCATTTGATTTCTTAACAATACATGGTGTATCAATACCTTCAGGTGTCAAATCAACAATTTGAGCATTATCTGATTCAACCATTCTACCCGTTTTCTCTAAAATTTCATACATAGCCGGAATTTTATCAATATAAAAAGATTCTCCAATTATCTTATCAAATTTTACTCCTAACAAATCGTATATTTTATTAAAATCAATCATCGAATATTTAGTAAATTCATCCCTTAATTTAACATATTCAGGATTTCCGCCTTCCAATTGCTTAAATGTTTCTCTAGACTCTTCTAAAACTGATTCATCTTCTGCACAAAGCTGATTAATTCTAACATACATCTCAGCAAGTTTCTTAATAGGATTTTCATTTAAATCATATTCATTACCCCATCTTTTATATGCCTCAATTAATTTAGCAAATTGTGTACCATAATCACCTAAATGATTCCAGCTAATTACATTATAACCTTGAAATCTATATAAATTATCAAGAGCATGACCAATTACAGTATTCTTTAAATGTCCAATATGAAATGGCTTCGCAATATTAGGTGAAGAATATTCAACAATTGCAGTCTTACCTTTACCAATATCAGTGCTACCATAATTTTCATTAGCATTAAATTTATCAAAAAAACTTTTAACTATAATTGATTTATCAATATAAAAATTTAAAAAACCTGAAATCACATCAACTTTTTCAAAAACTCCATCAATAACTAATCCTTCTTTAATAATGGTTGCAATATCCATCGGAGATTTCCTCAAATCTTTAGCCAATCTAAAACATGGAAATGAATAGTCTCCATTAGCATTATCTTTTGGAACTTCAATATAATTTTTTAATTCATTTGCACCAATATTTATAACATCACTAATTTTATTTGCGATAATCTCCTTAAAATCCATAATTTTTAATCTCCTAAACAAATTCCTATATCTCTAGCTGTTTGAACCAATGGGTGATCCATAGTTACAAGTCTAACATTGCTATCCTCCGTACCACCTTCAACAGCACCAAGCTCTTTATTATTACCAACAACATCCTCTAAATCCACATAAGTAAATTTACCATCCCTCATAACTGTTAAAACACCAAACTTACCTTCAAGCGCAAGTTCCATTGCTTTAGCACCATATTGTGTTGATAAAACTCTATCATATGCAGATGGAGTACCTCCTCTTTGCATATATCCAAGAGTGGTATTTCTACTTTCAAGACCAGTTAACCTTTCTAAATCCTTAGCAACTTTATCACCAGCACCTGCAAATTTAGTAGAAATTCCACTTCCAGCATCAATATTTGCTTCATAAATAGATGATTCACCATCAATTGGTTTAGCACCTTCTGAAACAACAATTACACTAAATTGCTTTCCTTCAGCAATTCTATTATTAATCATATCAACTACTTTATTAATATCATATGGAATTTCTGGAATTAAAGCAGCATCAGCACCACCAGATATAGCAGATTCAAGTGCAATCCATCCAGCAAACCTTCCCATAACTTCTAAAACCATTATTCTATGATGAGTTTCAGCCGTTGTATGTAATCTATCAAGTGCATCTGTTGCAACTTGAACAGCAGTATTATAACCAAATGTTATATCAGTACACGCAACATCATTATCAATTGTTTTAGGTACACCAATCATATTAATACCTTTAACAAATAAATCCCTTGCAGATTTTTGTGTACTATCACCACCAAGTGCAAAAACACAATCAAAACCATCATTCTTAATATTTTCAACACATAAATCAGATAAATCCCTATATTCTGTACTACCATCAGGATTCTCTATTTTATAATTAAAAACAATTGTATTTGTAGATGATCCAATTATAGAACCACCCTTTGGCAATAATCCATCAGCAATTGGATTATTATCCAGTCTAATATAATCATTCTTTATTAAACCTCTAAATCCATCAATAAAACCATAGCATTCGATATTCTTTTCTTTAGCTGTTTTCATTATTCCCCTAATAACAGGATTTAAACCAGAACAATCACCACCATTAACTAGTATTGCAACTTTCTTAATCATATTTTTCTCCTTATCTTTTCTTTAGTATTTTTTTTATTATCATAATAATTATTATAACTAATACAACTGCAATCGCGCATAAAGCAGGAATAACAGAATTAGTATTCTTAAAAATCTTAGAAACTCCCAATTTAATACCCGCAAATAAATTATTTGGATTATTAACTACAACTTCTCTAAGTGTAGAAATCTTTACATTCAATTGGTATGTTACAACTTCATTATCCTTACTAACTAAAATTGTAATAATATTTGCACCAACTGACAAACTAGAATCATTACCTATAATTTCAACATTTGCAGAATCAATATTTGCTTTAGCCTTAATTTTTAACGGCTCTACTTCAGCTTGATTTACTTCAATATTATAATTATATTTTTTAGATGAAAATTCAGTTTCAAACTTAGCATTCGCAATTTCCAAGCTCTTTAAGCTAATACTTGCTTCTTTTTGCTTTGTAACATGAATTTTATAAGTTTTTGTAATTCCTCTTTCACTTTTTACACTAATTACAATATCATTCTCAATACTTTTTAAATCATTATTTCCAGTGATTGTAACTTTAGCACCTGAATTTTCAGGAACTGCAATAACTTTTAATGAATTAACATTATTTGATACAGTTAAATAATAATCAACAGTATTTTTATTAAAAACTGGATTAATTTCATATCCATCAATAGTTAATGTCTTTAAATTTCTATTTCTCACTCTATCGTATTCCGCCTGTTTCTCAGGTGATAAAACTTTTTCCTTATCAAATGTAGTAGTATTTGCATATACATTCTTTTCAATAAATATTGTAAACATTGAAACAGAAACAATTATTATTAAAAATATTTTCAAAAATCTTTTCATAAAAAACTCCAATTTAAACTATAAATTTATTATTAAAATTATACAATTATAAAAAATTTAATTCAACACTAATCTTCCCATTCCATTTCATAACCACCAATTTTAACAATATCACCTTCAGAAATATGCATCTTTCTAAGTGCAGTATTTAAACCAATTTCACTTAATTTTTTATGCAAATAGAATAAAGACTCATTATCACCAATATTTACTCTTCTTAAAATTGCATCAACTTCTTCACCCTCAACAACAAAAACTCCATCCTCTTTATGAATAGTGAATTTTTCTTTTTCTTCATCAAGTTTATAAACTTTAACTTGATCAGTAATTTCATATTGAACTAAATCAGTTTTAGGGATTTCAGTCAGTCTCTTTGAAACATAATCCATTAATTCCTTAACGCCTTCATTAGCAACAGATGAAATAAAAAATACTTTCAAATTATTTTCTTTTGCAATCTTTTTAAGTTCATTAATTCCTTCATCATCAATTTTAGCATCAATCTTTGTTCCAACTAAAATTTGCTCCCTTTTAGCTAAATAATCACTATATTTCTTAAGCTCATTATTTATAACCTCAAAAGCTTCCCTTGGATTTCTATCATTTGTTCCAGAAACATCAATCATATGAAGTAATACTCTAGTTCTTTCAACATGCCTTAAAAATCTTATTCCAAGACCAGTTCCTTCACTAGCACCTTCTATTAATCCAGGAATATCCGCCATAACAAAACTGCTTCCATTAT
>CAURYI010000008.1:0-18634 GCA_963529075.1 uncultured Eubacteriales bacterium | reverse complement strand
GTACTAACATCACCAACATGGCCAGGCCAGTTCTCAGGATTTTGTTTAAATTCCTTAACTTCCCTAGCATAACCACATTTTTCAGCAACATCTTTTACTTTTTCAAACCAAGCTTGATTATCATCATTTTCATCATAAGTTTCAACAAAAGCTGCTAAAACTTTTGATAAATCATCACCATTGATTTTATCAAAATCAAATTCAGTTGGTCTTTCATACATATAAATAATATTTTCTTTAACATCAGACCATTTAGCAATATCTTTTCTAGGTTTATTACTATTATTTCTTTCAATACCAAAAACCTTCAATGCGTATTCTTTATTATCAAGCATTTTAACTAAATCATTATCAAACTTTTTAGCCCAAGCATAAACTTCATCATAAATTTTTTCAGCACTATATCTTGAAATAACATTTTTTGAAACATCAAAAAACTTAACCATATCAAATAAAGCACCACTAACACTCATCTTATTTAATTGGAAATCAAAATCAAAGAAATCTGCGTCCTTATTAGCTTTTCTCCAATTTTCAAAATTTGAATTAGCAATATTAATTAAATATTCCTTAACCGAATCTGCCGGAACACCAATCTCTTCATAATAAGAAACTGCTGCCTCCGGATCCTTTCTCTTAGAAAGTTTTCTCTTATTTCCATTATCATTTTTCATAATCGGAGAAATATGACAATATTTAGGAACTTTAAATCCAGCTTCTTGGAATAATTGAACATGTAATGGTAAAGAAGATAACCATTCATCACTTCTAATAACATGAGTAGTTCTCATTAAATGATCATCAATTAAATGTGCAAAATGATATGTTGGTAAACCATCAGACTTACGAATAACAATATCCAAATCATATTCAGGAAAAACAACTTTTCCTTTTATAAGATCCTGAACGACAATTTTTCTATCTTCTCTACCAGGTGACTTAAATCTAATAACATAAGGATCACCATTTTTAATTCTTTCAGTAGCTTCATCAAGAGGTAAATCCCTATATCTAGCCCAAACACCATAACATCCAGGTCTTACACCTGCTACTTCTTGTTTTTTTCTAATATCTTCATCTTCTTCAGGTGTAGAAAAATCAGGATATGCCTTACCCATTTCAATGAAATATTTAACAAATGAATCATAAATATCTTTTCTCATTGATTGTTTATAAGTTCCATAATTACCAATCCATTCATTTTCATTAATCATTCCCTCATCAGGAGCAAGATCAAAAACTTTTAATGAATTAACAATATCTGAAACCCCGTTTTCAATCTCTCTTTTTTGATCAGTATCTTCAATTCTTAAAAAGAAAACACCACCAGTTTGTTTTGAAACAAACTTAGCAACCAATGATTGATAAATTCCTCCAATATGTACAAATCCTGTTGGACTTGGTGCAAATCTTGTAACTATTGCACCTTCCGGTAAATCCCTTTCAGGATACATTTCTTCATAATAACTAATCGGCTTAGCATTAGGAAAAATTAAATCAGCCAACTCCTTATAATTCATATCCATTTCCTCCTTTTATATAATAAATTATACTTCCATAATGATTGGTAAAATCATAGGATTTCTCTTAGTTTTATTAAAGATAAAGTCCCTAACATCATCTTTTAATGTTGATTTAATTGTAGACCAATCTCTAATATGTCTTTCAACCATGCTATCAATCTCTTCTTTAATAAATGATTTAACATCTTCCATTAAGTTTTCAGATTCTCTAACATACACAAATCCTCTTGAAATAACATCAGGTCCTGAAACAAACTCACCAGTTTGTCCATCCATAGACATTACAATAACGATTAAACCATCTTGAGATAAATGCTGTCTATCACGTAAAACCACGCTACCAACATCACCAACACCAAGTCCATCAACCATAACTTTTCCTGAAGGAACAGATGTTGTAAACTTAGCTTCATTTTCATTAACTTCTAAAACTCTACCATTTGAAGTAATAAATACATTATTTTTATCAATTCCCATTTCAATGGCAGTTTCTCTATGAGCCATCAATTGTCTAAACTCACCATGAACAGGTAAGAAATATTTAGGCTTAACCAATGATAAAATTAATTTTTGTTCTTCTTGACAAGCATGTCCTGAAACGTGAACATCAGCAAGTGAAGAATATACAACTTCACAACCAATTTTCATTAATTGATTAATTACTCTTGAAACAGATTTTTCATTTCCCGGAATTGGTGTAGCTGAAATAATAACTAAATCATTTCCAGTTAAATTAACTTTTCTATGTTCTCCATGAGCCATTCTAGTCAAAGCAGACATAGTTTCACCCTGTGAACCAGTTGTCATTATAACTAATTGCTCATCAGTATAATTTTTAATATTATCAATATCTATAAATAAATTATCAGGTGCATCAATGTAATTAAGTTCCCTAGCAGAATTGATCATATTAATCATACTTCTACCAGAAACAGCAATCTTTCTACCAAACTTAACAGCAGAATTTACTATTTGTTGAACTCTATGAACATTTGAAGCAAAAGTTGCAACAACTATTCTCTTCTTACATCCTTCAAATAATGAATCAAACACAGGTCCAATAGATTTTTCAGATAAAGTATAACCCTTTCTCTCAGAGTTTGTACTATCAGAAAGTAATGCTAAAACACCATTTGTTCCAAGCTCTGCCAATCTAGCAAAATCAATAATTTGTCCATCAATCGGTGTGTAATCCACTTTAAAGTCACCTGTATGAACAACAACACCTGCAGGTGTATGAATTGCAAGCATACAAGCATCAGGAATACTGTGTGAACTTCTAATAAATTCAACACTAATTTTACCAACATTAATAGTTTGTCCCTGCTCAACAATATTTAAATCAGTAGTTCTAAGTAATCTATGTTCCTCTAATTTATGTTCAATCAACTTCGCAGTCAATCTTGTAGTATAAATTGGCATAGTAACTTGTTTTAAAATATATGGTATTGCACCAATATGATCCTCATGACCATGTGTCACAAATAATCCTTTAATTTTATTCTTGTTTCTAACTAGATATGTAACATCAGGTATTACAATATCAACACCTAACATATCATCATCCGGGAATTCCAAACCACAATCAACTAAAACAATCTCATCTTCATATTCGAAAATTGTGATATTCTTTCCAATTTCGTCAAGTCCACCAAGTGCAATAATTTTCAAATTGCTCTTTTTAAAAGTAGGTAAATCTAAAATCGAACCATTACCTTTTCTACTTTTAACAACTTTATTCTCATCTTTATCATTTTTAATTATTTTCTTAGTCTTTACGACTTTTTCGCCATTATTATTTTCTTTTCTTGGCTTATAAGGTTTTTTGTTATATTTTTTATTTCCTTTTTCATTATTTAATTCAGAATTAACTTCCAAATTATTCGTATTATTTTCTCTCATTCTCTCTCCTATTCTATTTTATTTATACACTAAAAAGAGCTTGTAAAAACAAACTAAATAATAGCAAAACGAGTGACAGCCAAATCTCATTACTGCCATTCATATCAATATTCAAATTGTAATCTCATTCTCTTTAAATATATTTATAAAATCTCTTCCTTATTCGTCTCTCGAATAAAATCTTTAATTATTATACTACACTAATATTACTTTTGTCAATTGTTCTGTTAACATAATTTTAAGTAAGCATAAAAAAACTATCAACAAAATATTTCATATACTTCGCCAACAGTCTAAAAAACACTATTATTTATAAATTATATTAAACATCTTTCTACATTTTCTTTCGCAGATTTCCAAAATTTTTTTAAATTCTCATATGATAATCTATCTTCAATTTCATCAATCCTAAACCAATCAGTTTTCTCTCTATCTTTTTTTGCAATGAATTTGTTCGTCAATCCCATATCTATTCCAATAAAAAAATGATTTTCAACATCTTCATTGCCAGAACTTTTATATTTTATAATATCAATTTCATCACCTAAAATTTCAACTTCATGTCCTGTCTCTTCAATAGTTTCTCTAATAGCACATTCTTTAATAGTTTCTCCATCTTCCAAATGACCTTTTGGAAACGAATAATCTCCTTTTCTTAAAACTAAGGCTATTTTTTTATTTTCCAAATTTACAAGAATACATCCAGCTTTTTTTATAATCATATCCTATCCTCCAAATCAACATTTATATCTTTAATATCTTTATCTTTAATATATTTTAAAAATTCTTCAAATAATTTAATATTTAATTCTTTTGATACATCACCATTAAAAGCCCAACTTACATTTGTTAATAAACAATTATTGTCACTATGCCAATATTCAATTCTTTTTTTATCCTTTTCAATATCTTTTACACTAGTCCTTTTTAATCTAATATCATAAGGAGTTATTATTTCAATTAATTCAGCTTTAGGAAATTTTAATTTAATAATTTCCCATTCTATTGGACTATGTACAGCATCAAAAATAATATCATCACTTTCACCTATATTTGACAATATAAATTCAGTTATTTTTTTAGGATCTTTTTTATATTGCTTTCTATACCACTCTATCCAATCATTCTTTCCGGTTATAGTTTTATACATTTTTAATAATTCTACTTTTTTCGAAAAAATTTTAAAACCAAAGTTTGAAACTACTGTATTACAAAAATAAGTTTTACCTGCACCATGTAATCCAGTTATACCTATAAACATTTTATATACCTCTATTATAATTTTAATTGTTTTTTAAATTTTTCTAATTGTTTTAATATTTCTTCTTCATTTGTATTCATATTTTTTAATTCTTTTTCAATTTTAAATATTCTATTTATAAGATTATTTTTACATAATTTAAGACTATGAGCTCTTCCAAATTCTATTGCTTCTTCAAAATCATTAAATCCATTAGTATATATTTTATTATTATATAACAATTTAGGTAAATTAATACATTTCCCTCTCTCATAAACTTCAATTTCAAGTCCTTTTTTTTCTTGTATTCTTGCAGTTTTAGGAAACTGAACGTATCTTTTATCATGAGATTCTATTGTTATAAATCTAGCTATTAATTTATTTTTTTTTGCAAATATATATCTTTCAAAACAAGATAATATTGATTCTTCTCTACATGTTGCTAATAATCTAATTATTATTTTATAAGATTTATTAGATTCGATCAATTGATCTACAATTTCTGCAGAATTCAAAGTTCCTTCTCTTATAAAAGAATATCCCTTTAATATGCATTCTTTTATTAAATTTTCCATAACTTTACCTGTTGCAACATCTGTAATTTTTGCATATTTTTCAGGATTGTTAACAGATATTTCTTTCGCATTTGGATATAATATACGATACATATCACCATCTAAAATTATTGGTATAATATCAAACTTAGCGAAATCATTCTTTGCTTTTATAACAAGTCCACCTTTCCCTGCTCCAGGTTGACCGCCTGTTAATATAGCAATAGGAAACTTTAAATGACTTTTATAATTATTAAATATTAATTTTCTAGATTTCTCATAAAAATTATTAAACTCAAAATCTGATAATTCTATATCATTTTTTATTATATTCATATATTATTCTCTTTTTTACTTATTTTTTCTAATGTTAACATTCTTTGAACATATGCTAAACAGTTAGTTTCTTGAACATTTTCTATTGAATTATATCTATTTAAATTTGCTCTTAACTCTTTTAAATAATCTTTAGAATGCATATCATTCCAAAAATCAATCCAATTTTTCACATTTCGTATATTACCAATAGGATTAAATCCTTGAGCTGCTAAAAAACCACATAAACTAATATCACCATTAGGCAAAATTATCAAAGATCTTTGTCCTGCTTTACATCCTTTTATAAAATTAAATGGTAAATTTATTCTATAATTTATTTGTTCATTTTCATTTAAATAATGACCAATAATATACTTATCTTTTAATTCATTTTTCAAGCTATTCTTAACAAAGTTATAATCTTCATGTGTTAAAGTATTATTTTCAAGTAAACTACCTCTACCAGACTCAATGAATCTTCTAATCATTAAATGAATATGCTTTTTATTTAACTCTTTTGCTAAATCTATTACATCATTCATATTTGATTTCATTATAACTGAATTTATTCTAACCTGTATTCCATTATCCTCTAAATTATTTATTCCTAATATTGTTTTTTTATATGAGCCCTTACCTCTTATATTATCGTGCGCTACTTCAGTTCCATCAATACTAACTATAGCTTTATTAAGTCCTGCTAATTTCAACTTTTTTGCTTCTTCAATAGTTATTAAAGTTCCATTTGTTCCTATAGAAGTATACATTCCTAATTTATGTGCTAGAGAAATAAATTCATATATTTTATTATGAACTAAAGGTTCTCCTCCTGTAAATCTTATTTCTTGCATTCCAGCTTTTGAAAATTCAATTATTAAATTGAATATTTCATCATCATTTAATTGATTTGGAATTTTATTGCCTGAATTATTTAAACAATGTTTACATCTTAAGTTACATTCATGTGTAATTTCAATATAAGCAATATCTGCAAAACTAAAATGATTTTTTTTATTAAAATTTTTTATATACTTTATATTTAAATTTTTATCATCTTTTTTTATACATGAATTATTTGGAAAAATTCCAAATTCTAATAATTTTTTCAGTTCACTCGTATTTGAATATTCTCTTTGACCATTTTTTAAATTTAATATTGTTGCTCCAAAAGATTCTTCTCTTATATTCATTTGATATTCAATCATTTATCTTTCCTCCTTAAAATAACATTTAAATCTTTAGTATTTTTAATATTAAATCTACTCTTATGTATATTACATTATTGTTATTAATTATAATGTATATATATATATATATATCAAGACTTTTATTTCATTTATATTACTTTTGTACATTATAAAATTAATCACACAAATATCACCTAAATTTCATATTCATTTTAATTGTAAAAAGTACACAAAAATGATAAAATTGAAAAAATGATTTTTATCATTTTACTATTTTTAGGAGGTTTATTTATGAATTTTAAACAATGGGAAGGTTTTACACCCGGAGATTGGACCAGTGAAATCAATGTAAGAGATTTCATCCAAGCAAATTATACACCTTATACAGGTGATGATTCATTCCTAACTCCCGCAACAGAAAAAACAACAAAATTATGGAACAAAGTTCTAGAATTATATAAAAAAGAAGTTGAAAATGGAGATGTGTTAGATGTTGATACAAAAACACCATCAACAATCAACGGATATGATGCAGGATATATAGACAAAGACTTAGAAGAAATTGTAGGTCTTCAAACAGATGCACCATTAAAAAGAGCAATCATGCCAAATGGCGGTATCAGAATTGTAGAAAAATCTTGTGAAGCATATGGTTATAAAGTAGATGAAATAACAGATAGAATTTATCACGAAAACAGAAAAACACATAATGACGGTGTTTTTGACGCATACACAGATGACATCAAATTAGCTAGATCATCACACTTAATTACAGGTTTACCAGATGGATATGGTAGAGGAAGAATTATAGGAGATTACAGACGTGTAGCATTATACGGGGTTGATAAACTAATTGAAGAAAAGAAAAAAGATTTAATAGTATTGGACTGTGATGATTTAAGAGAAGATACTATTAGAGATCGTGAAGAAATATCAGAACAAATAAAAGCATTACAAGCATTAAAAGAAATGGCTAAAAAATATGGTTTTGATATTTCACAACCAGCACAAACAGCAAAAGAAGCAGTACAATGGTTATACTTTGGATACTTAGGAGCAATCAAGGATCAAAACGGTGCTGCAATGAGTATTGGTAGAACATCAACATTCTTAGACATCTACATAGAAAGAGATTTAGAAAATAAAACATTAACAGAAGAACAAGCTCAAGAAATCATCGACTCATTTGTAATGAAATTACGATTAGTAAGATTTTTAAGAACACCAGAATACAATGCCCTATTCAGTGGTGATCCAGTATGGGTAACAGAAAGTATCGGTGGAATGGGATTGGATGGCAGAACATTAGTAACCAAAAACTCATTTAGAGTATTGCATACATTACAAAACTTAGGACCTGCACCAGAGCCAAACTTAACAGTACTATGGTCAACACAATTACCAGAAGGATTTAAAAAGTTCACAAGTAAAATGTCAATCAAAACATCATCAATTCAGTATGAAAATGATGATTTAATGAGAATTACTCTAGGAGATGACTATGGTATTGCATGTTGTGTATCTCCAATGAAAATAGGAAAACAAATGCAATTCTTCGGTGCTAGAGCAAACTTAGCAAAAGCACTACTATATACAATAAACGGCGGTCGTGACGAAATGTCAGGAAAACAAATTACTCCTAAATTTGAACCAATTACATCAGAATATTTAGATTATAATGAAGTAATGGAAAAATACGATACAATGATGGACTATGTTGCAAAAGTATATATCAAAGCATTAAATATCATCCACTTCATGCATGACAAATATTCATATGAAGCATTAGAATTTGCCCTACATGATAGAGAAATATTCAGAACAATGGCATGTGGAATTGCTGGATTATCAGTAGTAACAGACTCATTATCAGCAATTAAATACGCAAAAGTAAAAGTAATTAGAGATGAAACAGGATTAGCAACAGACTACGAAATCGAAGGAGACTACCCTAAATACGGAAATGATGATGATAGAGCAGATCAAATCGGTGTAGAATTAGTAAAACGTTTCTTAAGCAAATTACAAAAACACTATACATATAGAAATTCAACAGTAACATTATCAGTACTAACAATTACATCAAACGTAGTTTATGGAAAAAACACTGGAAACACACCTGATGGAAGAAGAATGTATGCCCCATTCGGCCCAGGAGCAAACCCATTACATGGACGTGATACAAAAGGTGCATTATCAGCACTAAACTCAGTAGCCAAAATTCCATTTGAACAAGCACAGGATGGAATCTCATATACATTTGCCATAACACCTAGCACATTAGGAAAATCTTTGGATGAACAAGTTACAAACTTAACATCACTACTTGACGGTTATTTCAAACAAACAGGACATCATCTAAATATAAATGTATTTGATAGAAAACTATTATTAGATGCAATGGATCATCCAGAAAAATATCCACAATTAACAATTCGTGTATCTGGATACGCTGTAAAATTCACAAAATTAACCAGAGAACAACAATTAGACGTAATCAACAGAACAATACAAGAAAAATTCTAATAGGAGAAATAATTGAAAACAGCAAGAATACACTCAACAGAATCACTTGGAGCAGTAGATGGACCAGGATTAAGATTTATAATATTTATGCAAGGTTGCCTTTTAAAATGTAAATATTGCCATAATCGTGATACCTGGGAACTAAATAAAGGCAATGAAAAAACAGTTGATGAATGCTTTCAAGAAATTCTTAAATATAAAAATTATATACAATCATCCGGAGGTGTAACAATCTCCGGAGGAGAACCTCTACTACAAGCTGATTTTATAATAGAACTATTTAAGAAATTAAAAAAAGAAAACATTCACACATGTATTGATACATCTGGAATGTTTGCAATAAACGATAAAATAAAAGAACTATTATCACTAACTGATTTAGTCCTTTTAGATATCAAACATATCGATTCACAAAAATGCAAAGCCCTTGTCGGTTTTGAAAACAAATTAGAATTAGAATTTGCAAAATATTTAAGTGATAATAACATAGACATGTGGATTAGACAAGTATTCATTCCAGGATACACTGACGATGAAGCCGATTTAAAAAATCTAAAAAAATTCATCGATACTTTAAAAACAGTAAAAAGAGTTGAATTGCTTCCATATGATAATTTAGGAAGATATAAATGGGAAACATTAGGATTAGAATATCCAATGAAAGATGTTAAACTTCCAACACTTGAAGAAATTCAAAAAGCAAAAGAAATATTAAACATAAAATAGATAGCTCACCCGAGCTATCTATTTTCATCTAAATCCAACTTAATTTGTTCAAAAACATCCTCCCTAGTCTTGCTCTCAATAAATTTATATTTATTATTTTTGAATTTAGGATTAAACTGACAAATTGATTTATATTGACAATATTGACAAGGAATATTTTTTCCATTAAATGAAACTGGCTTTATATCAATGTTTCCATTCATAATACTTTTTGAAATTTCCTTCAATACCTTCTTTGTATGTTTTTGTAAATTTTCAAAATTTTCCTTATCGATAATAATATCTTTTCCGTTACGACCCTTACTATTATATTTAAGATATTCAGATTTTCCAGCAGGATCAAAATCCCTATCCATCATATTTGGAATATTAAAATTACCAACCACAAACCCCTGCATTCTGTATGCCTCTTTAATTTGCTTCACAATCAACTCTTCATCAAAGCAGCGATTTTTAATAACAGGTTCAATCAAATTAAAATATAATACCCCCGCCGGATTTATCGGAGCTTGTAAAGCTTTATCAACAGCTTCATTATAACAAACAGCATCAATATAAGTAATTAATTGTAACTGCAAACCATTCACAATCTTATTTACATCCAAATCCTTAACAGATGATTTATAATCAATAATTCTGATATATTTTCCTTTAGCATCCCCACTAGGAATCTCAGCAACATCAATTCTATCAATTTTACCTGTAATAGATACTTTTTTTCCATTTCCTATATCAAATTCAATTGGTGGGTAAACAATTTCATCATTTAAACTTGAGCCCTTATTGCCAAAAGAAACTTCAGTACCAAGCACTCTAAAATTACTATTTCTAAGTCCCTGTACAATATATTTTATAGACAAACCAATAAACTTTTTAACTCTCTGTACCATTATCCTAAATTTAGCAGACATACTAAATTTAATATATTGAGAAATTTCATTTGTAATAATCTCATCAACAATTCTATCAATTTCTTCATCAGTTACTTCATCAATATTAACTGTTTTCAAAAATTCATCAACAATTGCATGTACAAAAGAACCTGTATCAAGTTTCTTTAACTCAAACTCCTCTTTTTCAGCAATCTTAAGCCCATATTGCATAAAATATGAATAAGGACAATTTGCATATTTCTCAAGTCTAGTAATAGTCGTATGAATCTTATCACCATACAATTTATCCACATTTTCCTGCAACAGCTTCACTGGAATATTTGTATATGAAAGTCCCTTAAGTGAAGCATTTAATTTACTTTCATCATTCTTTAAAAACCATCGATAAACATCAAACCATTCAGGGTTATTAATATTATTCAGCAATTTATTAAAAGTAACATTTTTATTTAAAATCTCTAAATCTTCACTGGATGTCTCTTCTTCTAGCTTAGGAAAAATACTTTTCAATCTAGAAATAAACATCGACTTTCTTAATTCCCCACCCTGATTATCGGACAAACTATATGATATATGTACCGAATTTTCAGCAGTCGTAAAAGCTCTGTAAATATTAAAATTCTCTTCATAAGATTTTTCTAGCAAGCCCTTAGCAATTTCAAAACCACTACTTTTTAAATTAGCTCTATCCAAATCATTAAAAAACCCTTCCGCAGTATTATTACTTGGAAAAACACCTTCATTAACGCCTATGATAAAAATCACCTTAATTTCATTTGCTCTAGTTCTATCAACCGTGCCAAATATAACCCTATCCTGTGCATCCGGAATTTTTCCAACTTCCTTTTCTTTAAGACCAATCTTTAATAATTTAATATAGTCATCAAAGCTAATTTTAAGATCACCAAAAACACGAATAACTGCATTCAATAAATCAATAACAATATTAAAATATTCTACAAACTCTTCATTTTCTTCATCAATTTCCACATTATCAACAATAAATTTATACAATTCTTCTGAAATCGCTTTAGCATTTTTTTGCGAGACTAAATTACTTTTTAAATTTAATAAAGGTTCAATAATTTGTTTTTGTTGATTTTCAAAATTATTAATTTCATAATTCCAAGGTTTTTCGTACCACCTTTTTCCCTTTATTCCCCATTTTAAACAATAATTTTCAATTTCATCAATATTATCAACTTTAACAAATCCCGTCTTTAAATAATTAAAAACTGATTCATAAGACCAATTTTTTGAAAATATATCTAAAATAGATATTAAATATTTAATAAAAACATTCTGTGTAATATCAACTTTTTCATCCATAAATATTGGTATATTATACGAATCTGCAATAACCTTAACCAAACTAGCATAAGAATCTAAATTATTACTAATAACTGCAATATCCCTATATCTATAACCTTTATCCCTAACAAGCTTAAAAATTTTCTTACAAACATTTTCAATTTCATCATAAGCATTATCCGCACTATATATACTAACATTTTTATTTACACCATCAAATTTACGATATGGCAATCCAAATAAATTTTGCTCCAAATGAATTAACTCATCATTTTTAAACCTTTTAGAGCCACTAATTTTATGAATCTCAATATTATCAAATAATTGCTTTAATGTTTGCAATGTCTGTTTATTATCATAAAAAACATCACTATCAGGACTTTTAATAACTCTATCATCATCACTACAAATAGTAATAATTATATCCTTTGCAACTCTATTAAGCTCCTGAATAACAACATATTCCTGTTTAGTAAAACCTGCAAACTCATCGATATAAATGACAGAATTATCAAATAAATGTGTACTACTTAAATTTTCAGCCAAAATATTTAAAGAATCATTTTCATCAACATATCCTTCCGAAAATTTATCAAACTCACTATAAACTAAAAACATATCTTCAAGTTTTAATTTTAAATATGGATCAGTCATATTTTTAATCTGCTCTTCAATCATGGATAGAGTAATTCCATGTTTCTTAAATTCAGTAATTTGAGTCATTATCATTTCAACATTATCACTTGACGAACCAATAAAATTGAATTTTTTCTTATTTTTTTCTACAATACTGTGAATAATCATAGCTTTAGATGCTTTATCCATAACATGAATATTTCTAATACCCATTTCATTCATTACTCTATAAGCCATTCTCTCAAAAGAAATAACTTCATATTTTAAAACAGCCTCATTCCCTAAAGATTCAACCAATCTTTTTTCAGCCGAAAAAGAAAATTGCTCTGGAGTAATTATATATACTTGAGCATCTTTATTATTTTTAATACTATTAAAAATAAATTCACTTTTTCCACTTCCAGCTCTACCATATATAACCTTCAAAACAATTTCCTCACTTTATCTATAAACTTCTTCTCCAATAAAATAAATATTGTTGTGCTAAACCTTTTAAATTTCCAAACTTTTCATCTGCCAATTTTTGAATTTGAACTTTACTCACTTTTGTTTCATCATCATTATGAATGTATAAATCATTCATAACCCTTCTAATCCAAACATCAATAGGAAAAACATCAAATCTTTTTAAATCAGAAAAAAGCAAAATACAGTCAGCCACCTTAGGGCCAACACCTGACAACTCCAATAAATTCTTATAAACAGTTGCAGTATCCAAATTTCCTTGTCCATTTAGATCAAACTCATTATTCAAAACTTTTTGAGTTGTTTCAAACAATCTAATATCTCTAAAACCAAGCCCCAATGAACGATATTCAGAAACTGACACATCCTTTAATGCAATTGGCTCTGGAAAAGAATAATATTCTTTTCCAGCATACTCCAATTTCTCACCATATTTCTCAGATAATCTATCAATAATCCCTTTAATTCTTGGAATATTATTATTTGCAGAAATTATAAAAGAAATAATTGTTTCCCATAAATCCTGGTTTAAAATTCTAATTCCTTTTCCAAACTCGATGCTATTTTTCATATAATCATCAATCTTCTCAAGTTTAGATTTTAGTTCATCATAATTCCTATTTAAATCGAAATAATGATTTATTTCTTCAATAGAGTCAGTAGTTCCATAATTAACCCCATTAAAAATCACTTCATCATCAATCTTTCTAACATTTAATACAATTTTCTTAAAAACTCCTGTATAGCTTCCATCGTTTTCAACATTCCATCTAAAACATTGACCACAATCAAATACATCAGCAAGTTCAAAAGAATCTGATTTAATTTTATAATCTATTTTTTCCATTAATTTTGATAACTTTCCAATACTTTAATTTTAAATTTGCCAAGCCTAATTTTATTATCAACTTTGATCAAAGTTTCAACATTATATACACTATGCAATTTACGAATATTTTCTCTTTTTTGACCAACAAAATTATTAACATCTGCTGGATTAACAGCAATTTCAACCACTTTCACTTTGAAATTAATTTTCTTTATTTTTTCAGATACTTTTTCATACCAAATAGCACTTTCGACCAATTGTCTAAAAGCTGGATGCATTGGACCAACAACTACTTCACTACCTTCTTCAGATGGACTATTGATTTCATCAGTAACTTGAAGGCCAATTCTTATAACCTTAATTCTCTTAGCATTAAACAATTCAGTAACTGCCTTTGCTCTTTCAACTGCTTGAATAATAGTCAATGGCTTATATTCACCACTTTCATACATTCTATCAAGAACTGTACCCTTAATAACTAAAACAGGATAAATCCTCATAATTTGTGGTCTTAATTTAATTAATGCCTTAGCTGTATTAATTTCGTCAATTTCTGTGCTTTCAGGCAAACCAACCATCATTTGATGTCCCAAAGTAATTCCAAATCTCCTAATCAATTTAGATGCTTTAACAACATCTGCAAAAGTATGCCCTCTTTGACTCTTTTTTAAAATATAATCATTTGATGATTGAACTCCAAGCTCAATCGTTCTAACATTATATTTTTTCAATCTTTTCAAAATATCTTTAGAAATATAATCAGGTCTAGTAGAAATTCTAATACTGTCCACCTTTTTTTGCTTAATATACTCATTAGCAACCTCAAGAAAACCATTTTGAATTTCTTCAGAAATCGCTGTAAAACTTCCTCCAAAAAACGCAATCTCAACTTTTCTATTTGCTGGATCAAAGTTTTTCAAATGCTTTTCAATTGTTTCTTTAACATCTTCTTTAGTAACGTCAGTTTCCTGCCCACTTATCTTTTTTTGATTGCAAAAAACACAAGTTTCAGGGCATCCCAAATGTGATACAAATACTGGGATAATATACTCTTTTTTCAAACAAAACCTCCTGTACTATTTAATAATATTTTCTAACGCCTTCCTAGCTGCTTCCATTTCAGCCATTTTTTTACTACGTCCTTCTCCACTCGCTAAAACTTTACCATTCAAAGAAACCTCTGAAACAAAACTTTTTGAATGATCCGGACCCGACTCACTTATAATGTGATACTTAATTAATACATCACCATTCTTTTGTAATTCTTCCTGTAAAACAGTCTTGTAATCTTTTTCACCAATATGTTTACTAGCCTCAAAAATCTTATCAGTCAAATTATCCAAAATAAATTTCTCAGCTTCATCCAGTCCACCATCAAAAAATATTGCCGCAATAATAGCTTCAACTGCATCAGCTAAAATTGCCTCTTTATAATTATTTCCATGAATTTTTTCACTATTTCCAACTTTTATATAATCAAAAAAATTATGCTTTTTAGCAACTTGATATAAACTCTCTTCACATACCACCATTGCACGCAATTTAGTCAATTCACCTTCATTTAATTCAGTAAAATTATTATATAAAAACTCACTTGAAACAAACTCAAGTATGCTATCACCTAAATACTCCAATTTTTCATTACTCTTAACATTATGCTCATTAGCATATGATGTATGTGTCAAAGCCTCTTCCAAATAAGTTTTATTTTTAAAATAATATCCTATACTATCTTCTATAGTCATATAAACTTCCTCCAAGAGCATTATATACTATATTTGCAGGTTTTTCAATCCAGATCTTTCAGAGATTTTCAAAACCATAAATAAAAACAAAAATAGTAGTGAACTTAATCACTACTACTCTCTTAGTCTACTAAATTTTTAATATAATCAACAACATCACCAACAGTTGCAACTTTTTCAGCATCACTGTCTGGGATCTCAATATTAAAAGTTTCTTCCAAATTCATTATTAAATCTACTATATCCAATGAATCTGCTCCTAAATCATCAATAAATGATGATTCCATTGTAACATCTGACTCAGCAACACCTAAACATGTTACTACTGTCTCTTTTACTTTATCAAATATTTCATCTTGATTCACAAAGGTCACCTCCTATTTTTTCATATTGTTACAATAATACAATCATAAAAAATTGTCAAGCCCCACTTTTAAAATACTTTGCAGAATCTATTGTTCAGCTAGAAATTGCTTAATTTCAGCCATTTTTGCCTTGTTTTCTTCTGATTCATAAATACTGGCTAATCGGTCAACTGCTTCATTTTTCACAAATTGTTCAGCTTGTTTTATTGTATATTTGAATAGTTTTTCGTCACTACTACCATGTGCTTTCACAACAGGTTTATTAACACCCAAGAATAAAGCTCCACCATATTCCTTATAATCCATCGATTTTGCAAATTTATTCAATGCTGGTTTTGCAATTAAACCAGAAACCATTGTTAGTGGGTTTCTTTTAAAACTTTCTATTAAAGATGTCTTAACAAACTTGCCCAAACCTTCAACAGTCTTTAAGAAAATATTGCCTGTAAAACCATCCGCAATTACAACATCAACATCACCTAAAAAAGCTTCCCTACCTTCAACATTTCCAATAAAATTAATATCCAACTCTTCTGAATATTTTTTCAATAATTGATAAGAACTTTTTATCAAATCATTTCCTTTTGTTTCTTCAGTACCGATGTTCAAAAGGCCTATTTTAGGCTTTTTAACGTTTAATGTGTTAGTCATATACAAACTAGCCATCTGAGCAAATTGAAGCAAATTTAATGGCTTACAATTAGTATTAGCACCACAATCCATTAAAACTAATCTTCCATGATATGCAGGCAAAATACCAGCTAAAGCCGGTCTATCAATACCTCTAATTCTACCAACTAATAAAGTAGCTCCTGTCAACAAAGCTCCTGAATTACCAGCAGAAATAAAAACATCAGCTTCACCATTCTTCAACATGTTGAACCCAACAACCATTGAAGAATCTTTTTTATTTTTAATAGCAACTGTCGGCGTATCTTCCATATTAATTATTTCACTTGCATTTTTTATAGATAATCTATCCGAAATTTCACTTAAATCCTTGACATAAAATTCTTTAATTTTAGCATTTAAAACATGTTCCTGTCCAATTAAACAAACTTCAGCAGAAACCTCATTTATAGCACTTACAGCACCTCTAATTACAGCATCAGGTGCATTATCCCCACCCATTGCATCTAATAAAATCTTCATATAAATCCTTTCAGTCCATTTTTTATATCATAATACTTGAATCATCTAAAGTCAACCTATCAGGTATTCATAACAAAAAAAGATGGCCGATAAAACGACCATCCCATAATATTATAAAATATTATTGTAATTCAACAGTTGCTCCAGCTTCTGTTAATTTAGCTTTCATATCTTCAGCTGCATCTTTAGCAACATCTTCTTTTAATATTTTTGGTGCTCCATCAACTAAATCTTTAGCATCTTTTAATCCTAATCCTAATAAGTCTTTAACAACTTTGATTACTTGGATTTTGTTTGCTCCAGCTTCTTTTAATACAACATTGAAGCTGCTCTTTTCTTCAGCTGCTCCAGCTGCTGCTCCAGCTGCAGGTGCAGCTGCTGCTACTGCAGAAACTCCAAATTCTTCTTCGATTGCTTTAACTAAGTCATTTAATTCAACAACTGTTAATTTTTTGATTTCTTCGATCATTTCATTGATTGCCATTTTTAAATCCTCCTATATTATATATTTTGTAAACTTGGCTGTTTACGATTATTTTTTATATTTAAAATTAGCAGATTATTCTGCTCCTTCTTCTTTCTTAATTCTTACTTGATCAACTGCAACTGCAAGTTTTGTAATGATTCCAAGTAATGAACCAGCAAGTTTTGATAGTAATTCTTCTTTTGATGGTAATTGTGCTAAAACTAATAAATCTTCAGCAGAAACTACTTTACCATCAATCATACCACCTTTAATTTTATAATTTTCATGTGTCTTTGAAAATTTGTAAACAATTTTTAATGGTGCTAGATAATCTTCTTCAGATGTGATGATAGCTGATGTTCCAACTAAAATTTCATCCAAACCAGCTTCTCCATTTGCATTTAATGCTCTTTTAATAATATTGTTTTTCTTAACTGTTTTTAAAGCACCAGCTTCTCTTAAATCTTTTCTTAAAACTGTATCATCAGCAACGTTTGTTCCAATGAATTCAACTAATAAAACTAATTTAGAAGCTTTGATTCTTTCAGCTAATTCTTTAACGCTTTGTTCTTTTGCTGCTATAGCTGCTTTACTTGCCATTAATAATTCACCTCCTATTTTTTTATCACAAAGTAATATAATAAATATTCCTATATGCAACTTTGCAATACATATAAAAAATTCAATTTGTAGACCGCAAGGCAAACAAATTGAATTCATTCTCATCATTTACCTCGGTAAGACTTACTAACTGCTTACTATCTATGGTCACATAAATTATTTATTATTAATATAC
>CAURYI010000007.1:0-18907 GCA_963529075.1 uncultured Eubacteriales bacterium | reverse complement strand
CATTTATTATGTATTCATCAATTTCTTTCATAAAGTCTTCTTTTGTTATATCATCACTATATTTTAAACCTTTTACATTTTGTTTATAGGCTCTGTCAATATATGTACCATTTTCTATCCAATATGCAAAACCATTTTCTTTTCCTAATTTATCTTGTATATTATAAATTATTGGACAATTAGTAAAATAACCTAAGTCTTTATTCTTCAAATATTGATTGTATTCTGCTAAATTTGATTTTATATATTCTACTGAAATCTCTCTTTTATAAAATTTTTCTTTTAAATAATATGGTGCTTCATCTGAAATCAAAAACTCTTCATCAATGCTACTTTTTAATCTTTCAATTATATTTTTTTCTATTTCTTCATTATTTTGATGTATATATAAGATGTTTTTAATAAATTCTTTTAAGCTTTCTTTTTTTGTTGTTTCGCTCATATATAAATTATTTATAAATTCTGGAATTGTAAATATTTCTTCATTTAAACTATCAATATCATCTTTTTTTATTAACTGATTGATATATGAATTTATATTATTATTAAATTTATGATCATCATTAATAATTTTATTTATATCAAATTCAATATTATTTTTAATAAACATTTTTATTAATTCTGTATTCATTATTTTATTTAATGCTTTAGTATCTAATTTATGTTTATTGATGTACATATTATAATTAGATTTTATTAATATATAATCTAAATTTTTACCTTTTAAAATATCCCAATTTCCAATTATTTCTTCAATTGAAAGTCTTCCATTATTGAATTGTTCTTTTACATATTTATTTTCGTCATCTTCTTTAATATCAAAAAAATAGTCTGGATACCTTTTCTTCATTTCTTCATTATATTGATTAGGTCTAATTTCTAAGCTAATGAAATCATATAGTTTATCTTCTATCTCTTTAGCAGTACTAAAATCACTGCTAAGAATTGTTTTTATCTCTTTTTGCTTCAATTCCTCACTATATTTGAAAATGTTTTCATCTAATTTTAAAAATTCATTTTCTCCAATTTTATTATATATTTCCTTATATATTTTTTTATTCTCTAAATATAAATAGTCTATATATTTTATTAATTCTATGTTGTCTTTAATTTCTTTTATAGTTATAAATTTTCTATTATAAACTATATTTTTTATATTTTCTGGAGCAGAATCATCTAAAAATTTATCTTGATGTTCTTTTATAAATTTTTCATCAAACATATTTGGAGAATAAGCTTTATAATAGAAATCATAATTTTTCAAATTACAATTTCTAAAATTTATGTTCTTATTGTCCTCTATCTCATATTCAATTAAATTAAAATCAATATTAGCTCTTGTCTTAGAAAAATCTAAACTATGATTTTTCGATACATATAAATTAAAATTTTCCCATGCTTCAAAAGGAATTTCGCTTAAATCATATTCAGTAATTTCATTAATCATTTTTAAATATATATTAACAACTTCCTCTTCGATTAAATTATTTTGATTAATATTTTCTTCTGCATTTTCAATAAGATTCGATATTTCTTCTTTCTTTTTTAAAAATTCATTTATATCCAGTTTTTCCATTTTTTCTCCTATTGCAATATAAATTACAATCCTATATTGTATCTATTATTTATATAATAACATTATAAATTTATTTTATAAATATCTTTCTTTATGATTTTTTAATAGAAAATAAAAATGCATGTTTATATAAAAATAGAGTGTACAAGTCTTTATAAACTTATCCACTCTATTTCTATTATTATCTATTAAAACATTTTATTTTATTCTGATTTGTCCATCATAGAATATTATCTGCTCTTTCACTATTATTGGTCTCATTATTGCAATCTCTTGATAATTTTCCACCATGTTTCTTTCTTCATTTGTTAAATATGATTCATCCATTTTTAGATTTTTGTGACACCATATTAGATGTCTTTGCTCTGGTGTGTATCTATTATCATTTAAATTGTTGAAGTGATATTCTAAAATAAAGAAATTTTCATCAATATTTATGGTTATATTACTCCATTTTTTTCCTGAAATTGCATATAGTTTTTGAATTTTCCTATAAAAATATGCTAATGATTGATTGTATTGTTCCTCATTTATTCCATATTTTTGTACAATTTCATAACAATTTACTGCATTACGTTTTAAGATTCCTTTTGGGTAATAGTAAAAAAACATTTCACCTTTATTAGGAAAATTTATACTTGCATATAAATGTACACTATTCCATTTTTCGGGAATTAGCTTTACTAATGAATCTAATATTTCTCTATATAATTGTTTGAATTCATTTTGCAAAGTTGTTACCTCCATTATGAATATTATTTCCTAATTAATAGACTTTCTCCTGTCATTTCTTTTGGTTTTTGCTCTTCCATTATATCCAACATTGTTGGTGTTAAATCACATAGTCTTCCGTCTTTTAATTCTGCATTTTCCATTCCTACTAATATTAGTGGTACTAGGTTTGTTGTATGTGATGTTAATGGTTCTCCTGTTTGATAATCTATCATTTGCTCTGCGTTTCCATGGTCTGCTGTTATTAGCAATACTCCATTTTGTTTTTGAACCGCTTCTACAATTTCTCCAACACATTTATCAACTGCTTCTACTGCTTTGATGGCTTCATCTATATTTCCTGTATGTCCTACCATATCTGTGTTTGCAAAATTTAATACGATTGTATCATATTTTTCTGAATTTATCGCTTCTATTACTTTCTCTGTTACTTCATATGCACTCATTTCTGGTTGTAAATCATATGTTGCAACTTTTGGTGAATTTACTAATATTCTGTCTTCTCCTGGATATGGTTCTTCTCTACCACCATTGAAGAAAAATGTTACGTGGGCATATTTTTCAGTTTCTGCAATTCTTAATTGTTTCTTTCCTAAATTGCTTACAACTTCTCCAAATGTGTTTGTTAATTGTTCTGGCTTAAATGCTATTTTTACGTTTGGCATTGTGTCATCATATTCTGTCATACATACGAAATCTATATCTAATTTTTCTGTTTTGAATCCATCAAATTGATTGTCGACGATTGCTCTTGTTAGCTGTCTTGCTCTATCAGGTCTAAAATTGAAGAATATTACCGAATCACCATTTTCTATTTTTGCTAATGGTTGATCATTTGCATCTGTAATTACTGTTGGTACAACGAATTCATCAAATATTTCTTGTTGATATGATTCTTCTATTGCTTGGATTGGATCTTTGGCTAAAACTCCTTCGCCTTTTACTAATGCATTATATGCTTTTTCTACTCTGTCCCATCTTTTATCCCTGTCCATTGCATAGTATCTTCCAGATATTGATGCTATTTTTCCTACACCCTTTTCTTTCATCTTTTCTTGCAATTCTTGGATATATCCTTCTCCTGATGCTGGTAATGTATCTCTTCCATCCATGAATGCATGTATGAATACATTGTTGTCCAATCCTTTTCTTTTTGCTAATTCTAATAATCCATATAAATGTCTTTGGTGTGAGTGCACTCCACCGTCTGATAATAGTCCAATGATATGTAATTTTGAATTATTTTTCTTTACATTTTCAATTGCTTCTGTGAATTCTGGAATGCTGAAAAAGTCTCCATCTTCAATTGATTTTGTGATTTTTGTCAATTTTTGATATACGATTCTTCCTGCTCCTATATTTGTATGTCCTACTTCTGAATTTCCCATTTGTCCATCTGGTAACCCTACTGCTGCACCACTTGCGTCAATATGTGATACTGGACATATTTTTCTTAATTTATCAATGTTTGGTTTTTTTGCCAAATTTACTGCATTTCCTTCATTATTTGAATTTTCTCCAAATCCATCTAATATCATTAACATTGTTAATTTTTTACTCATATCTCTACCTTCTAACTATCTTTATTTATCAAAATTTACTATTTCTGCAAATGATTTAGCTTCTAGTGATGCTCCACCTACTAAACCTCCATCGATGTCTTTCATTTCGAATAATTCTTTAGCGTTTGAACCTTTTACGCTTCCGCCATATAGTATTGATACATCATCTGTATTAAATAGTAATTTTATTTTTTCTCTTATTGCTTGGATTGTATTTTGTGCATCTTCTGCTGTCGCTGTTTTTCCTGTTCCTATTGCCCAAATTGGCTCATATGCAATTACAATTTTATCTAAGTCACTTGCTGTTAAATCTACTAAACCTTTTTCAATTTGACTTGTGATAATTTCAATTGTCTTTCCTGCTTCTTTTTCTTCCAATGTTTCTCCTACACAGATGATTGGTGTTAATCCATATTCTAATGCTTTTTTCACTTTTTTATTAACAGTTTCATCTGTTTCGTTAAAATATTGTCTTCTTTCTGAGTGACCTACTATTACATATTTACAGTTTACACTTTTTAGCATTGGTGCTGATATTTCTCCTGTATATGCTCCTTTTTCTTCATAGTGCATGTTTTGCACTCCTACTTGTATGTTTGTTCCTTGTGACATATTGTTTGCATAGAAGAAGTCTGTAAATGGTACACATATGATTACTTCATTGTTTGTGTCTTTTACTAATGGTTCTATTTCTTCTATAAAGCTAATTGCCTCATTTGGAAGCATATTCATCTTCCAATTTCCTGCGATTATATTTCTTCTCATTTCTTATCTCCTGTTGATTATTTATTTGTAATACATTCAATTCCTGGTAATGTTTTTCCTTCAATGAATTCTAATGATGCTCCACCACCTGTTGAAATGTGTGTCATTTTATCTGCTAATCCTGCTTTTGTTACAGCTGCTCCTGAGTCTCCTCCTCCAATGATTGTTATTGCATCTGTTAGGCTTGCTAGTTTGTTTGCTATTGAGTTTGTTCCTATTGCAAATTGATCAAATTCGAATAGTCCTACTGGTCCATTCCATAGTACTGTTTTTGCTGTATCTAATTCTTTTTCATAAATTGCTATTGTTTCTGGTCCAATATCAAATCCTTCCCATCCGTCTGGAATTTCTTTATATGATACTACTTTACTTTCTGTCGTTGGTGAGAATTCTTTTCCTACTTTTGTGTCTACTGGTAATAGCATTTTTACGCCTCTATCCTTAGCTTTTTGGATTAATTCTCTTGCTAAGTCTAGTTTATCTTCTTCACAGATTGAATTTCCTACTGAATATCCTTCTGCTTTGAAGAATGTGTATGCCATTGCTCCACCTATTAATAAAGTGTCTACTTTGTCTAATAATGCGTTTATTACGCCTATTTTGTCAGATACTTTCTTTCCTCCTAAGATTCCTACGAATGGTCTTACTGGGTTATTTAATGCATCTCCTAAAATCTTTAATTCTTTTTCAATTAAGAATCCACATGCTGATGGTAAAAAGCTTGCTACGCCTGCTGTTGATGAGTGTGCTCTATGGCATGTTCCAAATGCATCATTTACATATAATTCTGCTAAACTTGCAAATTCCTTTGATAGCTCTTCATCATTTTTTTCTTCTCTTGCATCAAATCTAACGTTTTCTAATAAAACTACTTCTCCTGGTTTGATTTCTGCTGATAATCTTTTTGCATCTTCTCCTACTACATCTTTTGCTAATTTTACTTCTAGTCCTAATTGTTTTGATAATTCTGCTGCTACTGGAGCTAGTGAGAATTCCGGTTTTACTTCTCCCTTTGGTCTACCTAAGTGTGAGCATAAAATTACTGCTGCATTATGTTCTAATAAATATTTTATTGTTTCTAATGATGCTACAATTCTTGAATTATCTGTGATATTTAATTCTAAATCTAGTGGTACGTTGAAATCACATCTTAATAATACTTTTTTGCCATTTACATCTAAATCTCTAACTGTTACTTTGTTCATTTTATTACCTCTTATTTTATAATATTGCAAAAAAGCGGCTCTTTTAGAACCGCCTTTTTATAATTATTTTGCTAATTCTGCAAAATATTTGATTGTTCTAACCATTTGACATGTATATGAATTTTCATTGTCATACCATGATACTACTTGTACTGTGAATTCTCCATTTCCATTATCTAAAACCATAGTTTGTGTAGCGTCGAATAATGATCCATATTTCATACCAACTACATCTGATGATACGATTTCTTCCTCTGTATATCCAAATGATTCATTTGAAGCTGCTTTCATTGCTGCATTGATTGATTCTTTTGTAATATTTTCACCTTTTACAACAGCTGTTAGAATTGTTGTTGATCCTGTTGCTACTGGTACTCTTTGTGCTGCTCCGATTAATTTTCCATTTAATTCTGGAATTACTAATCCGATAGCTTTTGCTGCTCCTGACGATGCAGGTACTATATTAACTGCTGCTGCTCTTGATCTTCTTAAATCACCTTTTCTATGTGGTCCATCTAATAACATTTGATCACCTGTATAAGCGTGAATTGTGCTCATGATTCCTGATTGAATTGGCGCTAAGTTATTTAATGCTTGTGCCATTGGTGCTAAGCAGTTTGTTGTGCATGATGCTGCTGAAATAATTCTATCATCTGCTGTTAATATATTGTGATTTACATTGAACACTACTGTTGGTAAATCATTTCCAGCTGGTGCTGAAATTACAACTCTTTTTGCTCCTGCATTAATGTGTGCTTGTGCTTTTTCTTTTGATGTATAGAATCCTGTACATTCTAATACAACATCTACATCTAATTCACCCCATGGTAAATCATTTGCATCTTTTTCAGCATAAATTCTGATTGTCTTTCCATCTACAGTAATTGAGTTTTCTCCTGCTACTACTGTTTCTCCTTTTTCATATCTTTTTTGTGCTGAATCATATTTTAATAAATAAGCTAACATTTCTGGGCTTGTTAAATCGTTGATTGCTACAACTTCATAACCTTCTGCTCCGAACATTTCTCTGAATGCTAGTCTTCCTATTCTTCCAAATCCATTAATTGCTACTTTTACTGACATAATTTTTTCCTCCTCATCATGTTTTATTAATTATATCGTTTTTATTTTATTATATTGGCTTTTAAATTTCAATGTTTTTTCTGATATTATTTTGATTATTATATATTTTTTAAAAGCTGTTTTTACTTTATTTTATCTATTTTATACTTTGTTGGCTTTTATGTGTTTTTTATGTGTTTTTTTATATGTTGTTTTAATTGATTTTACTATTTTTTAATGATATTCTTTAATCAGGTTTTATTTATGTTTAATTTATTTTCAAAATTTTTATATTTATTAATTATAGTAGTGGTGTTAGTAACCGTCTTTTTTACATCGATTTTAAGTGCATCCAATATTTCTTTTTCAAATTCTGATATCTCCAATTCTTATGATTTTGATTTGAATGCTGATTTTGTTTGGCCTGTTCCTCGGATATACTTATATTAGTTCACCTTTTGGTCCTAGAATTTCTCCTACTATTGGTGCATCTAGTTTTCATTCCGGCATTGATATTCCAGCTCCTGAAGGTACTAATATTTACGCTATTTGTGATTTACAAGTCTATTTTTCTGGATGGGGTGCTGGTCGGTGGATATACTATTTCTGCTAAAATCAATGATTTTCTAAAAGTTTCTTATTGCCATGTTCACCCTGATTATATGCCTTCTATTGGTTCTTCTTTTAAAAAGGGAAGTCTTATTACTAAGATTGGTCCTAAAAATGTATATGGCATTCATAACAATCCTTATAAAGATTCTAATGGTAATCCTACAAATGGTGCTATGACTGGATGTCATCTACATCTTACTTTAAAAGAAAATGATAAAGCAGTGGACCCGCTGAAATATTTAAAGAAACAATAAAAAACACTATTTGTTAAATTATATATAACAAATAGTGTTGTTATTTTACCTAAAATCATAGTCGTTATCTTCTCTATGATAAACTTCTTGTATTTTTCCTTTTGTAAATTCGAGAATTTTATTAGGATAAATATTTTTTATAAATTGTCTATCATGGCTAATAGCAATTACAGTTCCATTAAAATCTTTTAAAACTTCCTCAATTGCTTCTAATGCCTCGATATCAAGATGATTTGTAGGTTCATCTAAAATAAGTGTATTTATATCTTCTAATGAAAAAATAGCTAGCTTTAACCTTGTTCTTTCTCCAGGACTTAAAATAGAGTATTTCTTTTTTCTTTCTTCATAATCAAAATTGAATTGATTTAATACTGTATATATTATGGAACTATCATCAATCTTTTGATTTTTTAATGAATTCTTTACATATTCTTCAATAGATTCATTATTTTGTTCTTTCGTATCCTGTGATATATAACCTATTTTTATGCCATTACCAATATATGTTTGTCCCTCAATTTGTTTTTGCTCTCCTATTAATGTTTTTAAAAATGTTGATTTTCCTGAACCATTATCACCGGTTATAACAATTCTTTCACCATATTTTATATGCAAATTGATTGGCTCTGTTTTAAATCCATTATCATATCCTGAGACTAAATCTTTAGCAATTATATCAGTGTTACCTTCTTTTTTAAAATTTGTAATTTCAATATGCAATTTATTTTTTATTTTAGGTCTATCCATAATTTCCATTTGACTAATTTGATTTTCTATTTTTTTCGCATTACTAGCCAATGTTTGAGACCTATCTCTTAAATACCCTCTTGTATATTTATCTTTATCTGAAACTTCTTGTTTATTTCCTTTTTGTGCCCATTCTTTTTTCTGATTAATGCTCTTTTTTAAATCTCCTATTTTTTCTTGTTGTTCCTGATACCTTTTCAACTCCGATTCTTCTTGTTGTTGCTTAAACTTTTTATATTCACTATAATTTCCTGGATATTCTATTAGATTTCTTGTAAAATAGTCAATTTCAATAATTTTAGTTACAACATCGTCTAGGAACTTTCTATCATGTGATACAATCATTATAGGACACTGAATCTCTTTTAAATATTTCTCTAGCCATTCTATTGATTTCAAATCCAAGTTATTTGTTGGCTCATCTAAAATTAATAAATCAGTACCTTTTAGTAAAACGGATGCGAGCATTACTTTCTCTTTTTGTCCTCCTGATAGCTCTTTTATCTTTTTAGATTTAATTTCTTGATTCAAGCCTAATCCAAATAGAACTTTATCTAATTTATAAGGAATATTATAACCATCTAATCTAATATATTCATTCTGTATATTACAATATTCATCTATTTTATTTGGATCATCATCCATTTCATTTTCAAGCTCGTGTAAACGTGCTTCTAACACATCTATTCCAATGTACTTTTTTATAAAGGATTCAATATCATAATTTTCTTCATGAATTGTAAACTCTTGTTTAAAATATCCTATTAGTATGTTTTCTTCTCTTAGTATTTCTCCTGTATCTGGCTCTTCCTCTCCTGAAATTATCCTAAGTAATGTTGTTTTTCCTACTCCGTTATATCCTATTATTCCTATTTTTTCTTTTTCGTTTATAAAAAAAGATATATTATTTAATATGTCTTTTCCGTTGTAGGATTTTGATATATTTTTATACTTTATCATAATTCACCTCATTATTCTATATTTAAAGGGTCATATTATAAAAAAATAGAGAAGCTAAAGCCTCTCTGTATGAATGTTTAGTATTAAACTCTTTCCATGTATTCGCCTGTTCTTGTATCTACTCTTATAACATCTCCTATGTTGATAAACATTGGTACAGATATCTCTAATCCATTTTCTAATGTTGCTGGTTTTCCAGATGTTGTTGTTGTGTTTCCTGCAAATCCTGGTTCTGTGTATGTTACTTCTAATTCAACTGAAATTGGTAATTCAATTGAGAATACATTTCCTTTATATGATAATAATTTCGCATTAATATTTTCTTTTAAATATTTGATATTATCTCCAAGTTGTTCTTTATTTAATGGAATTTGTTCATATGTTTCATTGTCCATGAAATAATATAAACCATCTGTTTCATATAAATATTGCATTTCTTTCTTTTCAATTTCTGCTGCTGGGAATTTTTCAGATGGGTTGAATGTTTTTTCTAAAACAGCTCCTGAAATAACATTTCTTATTTTTGTTCTAACAAATGCTGAACCTTTTCCTGGTTTTACGTGTTGGAATTCAACTATTCTGTAAACGTTTCCATCCATTTCAAATGTTGTTCCGTTTCTAAAATCTCCTGCTGAATATACTGATGCCATATTATGTGCCCCTTTCTAACTTTTATATTCTTCTTTTCAATAGGTATATTATACAATAGAATCGACTTTATTTCAATACTTTGAATTAATCTAACTCCTTTATATTTCTCAAGTTTAGACTTTTTTATATAATTAATTATAAAATAAAACTTTCTATATATTAAAATTATATTCTTATATTCATTTATACTTCCGTATTTTCTAAATCTTGACTAAATCTTAGTAAATATCCATTTGAATCTTGTACCAAAAATTCTCTGCATCCCATTAAAATATTGTCTTTTCTATACCAATGATCTTCCATTTCTACAAATATTTTGTAATCTGAATTTTTCAATCTATTATATATTTCATCTATATTTGTTACATCTATTTGAAAATTTATTCCTACACCAAGAGGATATTCTAATTTTCCAGTTTCCCATTTATTGTTTTCTCTATCTATCTCTTGTATCATAAGCTGTACATCTTCAAATTGTAAAAAAGCAAATTTGTCTTCTTCTCTATTATATACAATCTTAAAACCTATTATATTTGTATAAAAATGCAAGCTTTCTGCTAAATTAAAAACATCTAGCTCTGGTATCACTTGATTCCACTTCATTTTTTATCCTCCTCTTTTATATATTTTTTATTTACTTATCTTTTATTATAATACCATAAAAAAATCAGGGATGGCCCCTGATTCTTTATATTTATTTCTTGTTAATATATCCTTCAAGTATATATACGGCAGCGATTGTATCTACAATACCACGTTTTTTATGGTTATTTATATTTAAATAATTCATTGTTTTGTGTGCTTCAACAGTTGTTAATCTTTCATCAATTTTTATTACTGGTATTGTATTAAATCTTGATTTTAGCTTATGTATAAATTCATCTGTTTGTTTTGAACGTTCACTTTCTGTTCCATTCATATTGATTGGATTTCCAATTACAAATGTATCTACTTCATATTCTTCAACTATTTCCGCTAATCTTCGTAAAATGACTTTATCACTACCGTTGTTATTTATTGTTTCTAGACCTTGTGCAGTTATTCCAAGTAGGTCTGTTATTGCTATTCCTGTCCTTGTTAAGCCGTAGTCTATTCCTAATTTTCTACCCATATTTTTCCTATCAATTATTTAATATATTCTTTTACTAATTTTTCTAGAAGCTCATCTCTTTCAATATTTCTTATTAAGTTACGTGCTCCTTTATGACTTGTGATATATGTTGGGTCTCCTGATAGGATGTATCCTACTATTTGATTTATTGGATTATACCCTTTTTCTTGCAATGCGTCATATACTTGCTTTAATATTTCCTTTGTTTCTTCGTTTCTTTCTCTTTCAAGATTGAAGCTGACTGTTTCATCTGTTACCATATTTTTTACCTCCATTGATCCTTACAATATAGTTATTGAATTGTCATCTGATTGATCTATAAATTCTTCCATACGTTTTAGTACTCCATCCAAAGATGTTCCTTTGTAATAACGTGATATTACTAATCTTATTCTTGGACTTACTGTTACTTTTGGCGTATTTTCTGAATCTTCTGGAACATTCATTATCTTAAAATCATCTGCTGCGGGTATTATCAATTTTTCTAATTGTGGTTTTATATTTTTTACATAGTCTGATACACCGTCTTTGTCTACGCCTGAGAAGGCAATTACAAATTTTGGTCCCATATATCTTACAAATAGATATTCTTTTGCTAATCCTTTTTGTACCTCTTTTGAAACTACTGTAATTACATCATTTCCTGTTTTACGGCTAACTTGTAAATTTATTTGTGGTAAATTTACTAATTTAAACATTACTATTGCTGATGAACCATATTGGTCTATTGTTTTTTTGCCAACACCACTATATAAATATTCTACACTTTTTAATCCAGAAAATTCATCATCCCTTATTATATTTTCTAGTGTTGCTTGATTTTCTATAGTTTTTAACATTGTTACTATGTTATTTCTTACTACTTCTAATATTGTTGTATCAATCTTATCAAATTCGTGTGGTATACTTCCTTCAATTATCCTATATCCTATATATACGTTGTTTACGTATAGTGGGAAGAACATTGCACATTTGGCTCTTCCAAATTCACTTTTTTGGTATGGTAATTTTTCCATATCATTTTCTACAGTTATGTATTTAGAAGTCGCTGTTTTTATACTGTCTGCAAATATAGGAAAACTTTGAAGGTCTCTTAAAACATCCCAGTGTTTTTTATCAACATTTGATGCCTTTACTACATATTTTGATCCATCAAATATTACTATCGTAGAATATTTGATCATGTACTTACTGATTAATATGTCATTAATGGCTTCTAATTTTTCATTCACTGAAAGTTGTTCACCTAGAGTGTTCATAAATTCTTGTAGTATGCTTAAACTTGTTACTCTTTGATTTAGGTTAGTATATGTGTCTATCTTTTTATGTATTGAGTAATTATAAACTAATAATCCTAATACTATTGCTACTAAGAATATTATCACTCCTAATGTCATAAGATTCACCTCACTTTTATTATTTTCTTTTGTTAATAGTTCTTTTTCATTTTATTTAATGTGTCATTCATTTCGTTTGAATATAAATTGTTGTTCATCAAATATTGATTTGGATTGAATTCATTGTATTGTGCATTTTTATTTGATTTTTTTGGCTCTTCTTTTTGTTTTTTACCATTTAATTTCCCTGCAAAAAATCCACGTTTTTTGCTTTTATTTGGAGTTGCTTGATTTATTTTGGCTAACTCAGGTGCTGTTCCATATATTATTGAAGCTAATTTATCCAAACTATTTAAGAATACTGTTGGATAACCATTTAATGTCATTTGACATGTTGCTATAACATCCATATATCTTGTATATGCTTGCATATCAAATGGTATTAATATTGCTGGTACATTTTTGCTATTGAATAATTCTTTTTGCAATGTCATTGTTGGCTCATTATATCTTGTTAATCCTTCAATAACTATTTCCGCTGGTAATCGTTTCATATTCATATATTTATTAATTATGATTCTTAATTTTTCTTCTTGTAATAAACCTTTGTCTTTTAATTCACTTAAGAATTTTGTTATTGGCTGTATTGTTAATGCATCCATTGATTGAACAACGTATATTTCACTTGCATATGCAAAGAATTTTTCGTTTGTTTCAAAATCTGAATCTACTAAAATTATATCATAATTATGTGTTAATGTTGAAACTATTGCTTCAATATCTTCTGTTTTATTTTCTAAGCCTCCGTCTGGAATATTTGTGTAAACTGTTAAGTATCTACTTACATCCAAACCTTTTGCTAGACCATTTTCCAAATTTCTTATTGATGATACTGCTTTATTTATTAATGGTTCATCATTGTTAGTGTATATATAGAATGAATTTCTATTTTGTGTTTCATCCAATATTGCCACTTTAACATTTGATTGTATTAACATTTGTGCTAAATTGTTTACAATGAAAGATACTCCGTTTTTACTTGTTCCTGTAAACACGCATAGTTTTCCACTTCCCATATTTAACATTGATTGTGGCTGTTCTACATATTCTTCATTTTGATTATATAGTTGTGGATTTTGAAAATTATTAGGCATAAATGTATTTTCATATGTTTCTTGTTGTACTAAATTTGCATATGTGCCTAAATCATTATTTACATTCATATCATTTTCAAATGGTGATGGAATATTATATGGACTAAATCCTCCATCATTTTCTTGTTGTTTTACTTCTTCTGGTTGTGTTTGTAATTGAATTCCAACTGGTTTTGGTATGTTTCCTAAAATGTCATTAATATTTGTTGGTTGTTGTACTTCATTTTCAAATAGTGACCTTGCATTTTGAATTTGATATAAATCTTCTTGATTATTGTATGCATTTTGTTCAGTTTTATATGTATTTGTCTCTAATGGATTGTTTGCTGCATTTTCTTCAACTTGATTTATGTTTGTTGAAATTGGTGCTATTTCTTCACCAAAAAAAGAATCTACAGATGTATCATATGATGGTACATTTTGTTCTTGATTCATTTTAATTTCAGCTTGATTATCGTTGAATACTGATGTATCAAATATATTCTTTATTTCTTCATCTTTTTGATTATATTCCGGTTGTTCTGCAACTTCTCCAAAAATACTTGGTAATTCGTAATTATCATTTGCTGTGTCTATTGCTGGCATTTGATTTATTTGAATTGAGTTGTTTTCAAAATTACTTGTTGGTATTGTAACCATTGGTGGTTCAATATTTTGAACAACTGGTGTATATTCATCTTGAATTGATTCAAATCCTAAACTTGGCATTGAATTTAATTCTTCATGATTCATATTATTCCATGCTGGAATTGTCTCAATTGGATTATGTGTTTGAACTGGTTCGATTAGATTGAATGTCTGAACTGGTTCGATTGAATTAATTTCTTCAGTTGGATTATATGTTTGAACTGGTTCAATTGGTTTAAATGCCTGAACTGGTTCTATTGGCTTAATCTCTTCAACTGGATTATATGTTTGAACTGATTCGATTGGATGGAATGTATGAACTGGTTCTATTTTTTTATTTTCTTCAGCTGAGTTATGTTGTTGGATTGGATTAATTGATAGTACCGGGTCAGGTATTCTTATTGTTTTCAATTTCTTATTTTGATCAAAATTATTTTCTTGAGCTTGTATTTGATACATTGAATTGAATGAATTTAAATCTTCAACTGGTTGAGTATTCTCCATCGGCTCAATTACAGTTTGAGTTTGATTTAATTCATCTTCTGGCTTAATTTTGCGAGGTCTTCCTCTTCCTCTTTTTGGTTTATCTTCAACATCTTCAATTGGTGTTTTACGAGGTCTTCCTCTTCCTCTTTTTACTTCTTGTGCTAAATCCTGTTCACTTTCTCCAATTTCTTCAGTTTCTTTTTTTTCTAAATAATTTTGTTTATCTATTTTTTTTTCGTTTTCATCATTGTAAAAAAAATTTGATGATGTATTGTTATTTAAAATATTAGTTTCCTGAATTTCATCTTTTATTTGTTCCATTTGAATTGGTTGAAAAAAATTTGTATTTGCTATTTTTTCTTCCTCTGCTTGTTTTTCTTCTATGGGTGTTTCTTCTAAATGAAATTCTGGAACTTCCTGTGTTGGAATTGGTTCTGGATCAGGAATTACTGGTGTATCGAAAACTGATGCAATATCTTGATAAGTATTTTGTTCAGTTTTAGGCTCCGCATCCATCTCTAGATTTTTTTTTTGTTCTTTCAAATCAATATTTAAATTTTCTTGATTTGAATTCTGTTGATTAATATCAGGCATACTATTTACTGAATTTTGTTGATTAGCATTAGGTATGCTATTTACTGAATTTTGTTGATTAGTACTAGGTATGCTATTTACTGAATTTTGTTGATTAACATTTGGCATTCTATTACCATATTGTGCATTTGCAAATTGATTATTTTGAACCTGCATTGGGTTCATTTGTATATTTCTATTTTGCATGTTTGCAAATTGATTATATGGGTTTTGTATATTGTTCATTTGATTGTTTTGTGGATTATTTGTAAATTGCATATTTGGATTTTGAACATTATTATTGCGTGGCATTTGACCCATCTGTCCCATTTGAGTTGGCTCTGGTCTTGGTCCCATATTTTGATGTCCTTGTTGCATATTCATCATGTTGGGATTTCTTTGCATTGCATTATTTTGTTCAATGTTTGGTTGTATTGGTCTTTGACTTTGATATGTATTTGGCATATTTCTGTTATATAGATTTCCTTGATTGTATTGATTCATATAAGGATTTCCTTGCATTGGTCTTTGCATTTGATTCATTTGACCATTGTTCATATATGGATTATTCATAAATTGACCATTAATACCATTATTATTTACATATGCATTTGTATTATTAAATTCTGTAACAGGGTGTGATAATGTAGCTGGTATTACAACTGGTTGATCTAATTTTTGACCATTGCTGATATCTACTGTTAATAATTCAGCTCCTGTTTTTTTCTCATTTTTGTTTGTTTTATTATTTAATAAAAATAATTGTTGATATCTTACTGAATACTTTTCTAAGATTGACTTAACACTCATTGGAAGAAAATTAACAATTATTTTTAATTGCTTTGGATTATATTGTGAAGCTATGATATCAAAGCTCTCTACACATTTTTGTTCATTTCCAGCAATTTTGGTATAATGATTTAATATGCTTTGAATTTCTGATTCACTAACATCTTCTCCTGTTATTGGATCATATTCTTCTGTTCTATTCATGTTATAATATGCTTTTGCTTCTTTTTTTCCACGCGGTTTTGATATCAATTCACATACTTGTTCAATTGTTCTATCTGCTCCTGTGATTGCATTATATATTGACATACTGAATAGTTTTGCCAAAATTGGATCATTTCTTGTTCTTCTATCAGAACATATTAAAATTATTGGAATATCAGATCCTGATTGTTGTGATGCTTCATCACTTACTTCATCCATTTTTTCTAAGATAAATCTATCTATTCTATCATAATTGTTGTCAGCAATTGGTTCCAAATCTTCCCCAATTACAATCGCATCATAATCTCTTTCGTTTTGTAGTTCTTTTAAAATCGCATTGAAATAATATACGCTTTTACTTGTTATTATTTCTTTATATTTTTGTTGGTATCTACTTGTTATTTCTGATACGATGTTTTCATCATTTATCGCAAATAATACTTTCATTTATTTCTAGCCCCTCCAGCCTCTTACAATAATAGCGAATATTAAAGGTAATAGTTGACATACGACTAATGCAGTTACTACTGCTATCATTGAATTAAATCCTTTGTCTAGTGCTGCCATGTGTCTTGTTCCTAGTACATATTCATAAATTGCACTTACTGCAATTCCCAATATAGCAAGAGGTATACTATAAATTCTTACTTTGTCTAATATATAGGCAACTACTCCAAAAGCTGCATTTCCATATTGCTTTTGGTAATCTTCGATACTTTTTAATTCCTTTGTTCTTATTTCAATTAATTGTCCTTTTGTGTGTTCTGAAATTAAGCCTTCATCTTTTTTATTTGTAGCTTGCGCAATAGTATCTGATTTGTTTTGTGAATATACTAGTTGTTGTTGATTTGCATTAGCATTAGCATTTGCATTGGCATTATTATTTTGCATTACTGCTTGTGCTGTTTCTGTATTTTCATTCACTTGTGTTGTTGTTTGTGCTTGCGCTTGCTGTGTGTATTGTGATTGTCCATTATTTATTTGTTGCTCTGCTTGTGTTTGATATACACTTGCTGCATTTGTATTTGATTTAATTAAAAGAATTGACAATATAATTCCAAAAATTATAATTGTTTTTTTCATAAAATCCTCCCCATGAATGTGCTTCATTCTACTAAACTTCAACAATATCATACACTAAAGTAGCAAAAATATCAACTAAATTTTACAATTTGTTGTAGAAATATGTCATCCATTTATAGACTTTTTCACCCCATCTTTTGTCGCTTGCATATGATGTATTAACACCTGTTACTGTTGCTCCATGGAAATATGTTCCTTGTGCTATTTCTCCATTATAAATTGGCGTTCCTTTTGGGTTTAAATAGTATTTTACCAATACTCTTGATACTAAATCTATTCCTGATTCATATGCTCCAAATTGACTTGCATATGCTGATGGGTCTCTATCATATGCTCCATATCCAAATAAGTTTTTTGTTCTTAATGATAGTGCTGATGTTCCCCAACCACTTTCGTGTACGGCAATTGCTGCTACAAATAACCCGTTCACATTGTATTGTTGCTCTACGTAGTAAAAATATTGATATATATTTTTAAATACATTTTGTTTGTCATTTGGATCATTTGCTAATATTTGTCTAAATTGTTCTAGTGTTAACCCACTTCTTTTGTTTAATAACATACTTATTCCAAAATTTTGTGTTAATTGCTCTTTGGTATATACTGGCATGCCTCCATCTACATTCTCAGAGTCATTTATATATTCCATTTTCGATTTAGGAACCCATCCTGTTTGATTGTCTATTTTTACATTGTACCAATCATTTTTTGCTTCTTTTATTATGACTGTATCTGTTTTAGTAAGTTTCTTTATCGTATTTGATTGTTCATTTGCATCTGTTTTCATTTCTGTTTCATTTTCAATTGCTTTTAATTTGTCACCTGCAATTGGAACATAGTTTGCAGAATACGCTCCTGTTCCTACTTCAACAATTTTATCCCTTGCTACTTTCTTAACCTCTACGGATATAGGCTGTGTAGCTACTAGAGTTCCATTTTTATAAGTACTTCTTACAATTTCATTTTGCTTTCCATCCTGTCCTTCTTGTATGGTTTGAATCTTTCCTTTTGCTAAACTTGAATTTTCACGATACTGTGTTGTGAACTCTATATCTGATTCTTTTTTTTCAATCTTTTCCGTTATTTTTTCTTTTTCGTTATTGCTGATTATTGCTTCAATGTTATAGTTTTTTGACATATTTTCTGTCATTGATTGTCTAACTTCTTTTAAGATTTCTTCTGTTGGATATGTAATTTCCGAGTCTGATTGTTTGACTTGTTTATTATTTTTATTATTTATAGCAAAAATAATAGCCAAAGCTAATGCTATCGCTATTATTATTGAAATTATTAATATTATTATCTTTTTTCTTTTTTTCATCACAAAATTCCTATAAATTATTTGTCATAATTTTATATTTATTTGTACTTCTTTGTCAAATTATTTTTACTGGATCAAATTTTATAAAATCAGAAC
>CAURYI010000006.1:0-20993 GCA_963529075.1 uncultured Eubacteriales bacterium | reverse complement strand
AAGCTATATATTCAATTCTTCCATGACCATATGGATGCTCCTTATCAGGTTTTTTAGATGCAAATTTAGTCCCTGCAATAGTAATAATACTAGAAATAACATCACTTAAATTATTTATTGCATCCGAAATAATGGCAATAGAATTAGCAAATAATCCAACCAATGCTTTAAATCCAACTAAAAATATATTTAAAATAATACTTATTATACTAGTTCTTATAATAATTTTTTCACGTGTTTTTCTCACTGTTCCTCCAATTCATAATCTAATCCGTATCTCTCTTTCATCTTACTCCTCATTCCTCTTTTTAACAAATCTTCACTTTGAATAATTTGGCAATTACTAACACTATAGCAAGAAGCATTAACAGCACTTTTTATCAAATCTATTTTTTGTTTTTTTTCTTTTTTTCTTAAATATTTTTCATCATTTTTTATTCTCATCCAACGCTCTGATGCAATATCATTTACCATAATTAATAAAGATGAATTCATAAATCTTGAATTTTGTGCTTTACGATTAATTGACGAGCATAATCTCTTTTCCATTCTATCACTAATATTTAATTTACATTTCATCTCAGGTGTTAAAATTTTTTTACAAGTCATTAAGCTTTCATCACTATTTACCAAATTCTTAGATTGCAAAAAATCTTCTAAAGCCATATTAAATAAAATATTAGTTCTATCATAATTTCCAACAAAAGCCTCTAAATTTTTAATATTCAACATCGGCCTAATTTTTATTTCTTTAAAATTACCTTCTTGAATATTTTGCATAATTTCAGCGCTATTAGTGATTTTATAGCCATTTGCAGCTAGATTTATAATTGCTAATTCAACATCATGAATAACTTTTCTCTTATCAATTGGTATTCGAGTATTTGAATATAATTTATCAACTTCTCTTAACATATTTAAATCTTTAACGCCATTAACATAAATACATGATTGAATATCTCTTTTAATCCTATTCAAACCATTTTTAACAAAATCAGGTGAATCAGAAAATGGAATTTTCTTTAATATATCAACAGATTCTAAAATATGTTCACTAAGCACTTCACTTTTAAAATCTCCATAAATTTTTAAAATCTTCTCCAAATAATCATTTGATATATCAAAATAAGATAAAGCTTTTAACATATCTTCACTTAAATTTACTACACTTTTACGACTTTTTTTAAAATTTTTGCCCTGCATTATTTGCTCTGCAACATCCGAATATGCTCCAATATTTTTTTTCATTAACATTAACAGTTTCGAAGAATTCGGAAGATAATCCTTACTTTTTTGGTTATGTATTACTCCATACTTTAAAGCCAACTTCGCAATACTTGAAAAATCATTAATTCCTCTATCATTAATGATTTTTTCAAAAACTTCAATTGGTACAGTTCCTATAACAGGTAAGAATTTATCAAAGTTAGATAAATTTTCTCTATTCATTTGATACAAGGCATATACAAACGATTTCATAAATTTAGTATATCCGAATGAAGAATTTTTATAACTAACTTCCTTTCCCCAATGATTAATAAAGGTTTTAAGATTATTTTCATTTAACCTTCCTAAAACTTCCATAATATCATTATAATGCCCCACTCCTGCAATATAGCATAAATCCTTCTCAAATTTTTTATCAATTTTTTCAGAATAGATTGAATCCAATACATTATTTTCAATATTATATACACCACTTTTTTTCTCTCTATGGTATTGTCTCAAGTCATTCAACGTTAAAATATTTGATAACATATATCCCAATTCATTCGTTGCTTCTGGCAAATACTTTTCACGATTTGAAGCTTTACCATCTGCAGTTCTTTCGATTTTATCCAATTTATTTTCCCAAATATTTTTAAGCTCATTTCCATATAATTCAACATTTTGTTCTATAAACTTTTTTCTTGAGCCAAAAAAATATTCTTCCATCATTTCCATTTCATAGCCTTCAACCCTAGATAAAAACATCATAGTTTTTGCAAAAACACCTTCTTCAGCATATGACGAGTCACAATTATAGTAACCATAATCTCTTAATTCTCTTAACTTTTTAACAGGAATACTTTTTATTACTTTCCCCTTTTGGATATAATGATTTATACACATTTCAGCGAATAAATTGGCAAAACTCTCTTCAATAACAAAATTCATAGAAGATTTACTTACAATTGCATGAGCATATTCGTGAATAATAGTATGAATCATATCAATCGTACCAATATTTTCCTTAAGGTAATCATCTATAATGTATATTTGATTAAACAAAGGCTGGTAATAAGCGCAACCGCATTTTGCTTTATTAGGACTACAATCTACATATACAGGTACTTTATCAAACCATTCTTCAAGTGCTTCAAGGTTATAGTCTCCAAAATTATCTCCAACAAATTCACGCATAATATCTTTAGCATCAGAGATACTTCGTTTAGCAACATCATCAGTAATATTTCCTCTATATACTACAGTCTCTGCCAATCGAGCTACACCTTTTATTATTTCTTTTACCTCCATAAAATCCCCCTAATCCAGCAAAATTCCCGGATTCATCTCACTTGTTGTCTTCCAATCAATTCCATATTTATTCTTTAAAATTTCTTTCTTTTTGGCATCAAACTTATGAATATATCCAAGTGTCTTTTTAACACCTTGATTTTTTAATATTTCTTCAACTTCCCTATTTACTGTCTGAAACAATTCAGCATATTCTTCACTATACTCTATTTCATCATATTTTAGTCCCATAAAATCCTCCAATTTTACTTTTTTAAAATTTTTAATATCGTATTCTTTAATTTATCCCAAAAACTCTCTTTCTTAATTTTAGATAGATTTTTCTCTTGGTAATTCTCTAATTTTTTATTATTTCTTTCTTCAAAGATTTTCTCAATATCATATTTTTCCTTCAACTCATTTTGATATTTTTTCTCATTTTCCGAATAAATCGTCATCAATCTCTTTTTCTCTTCTTCATCATCACACCAATATTTCAAATTAAGCATGGCAATTATTGCTAAAGTCTCATCTTTTAAATTTTGATTTTTAATTGGTTGATTAGCATCGATAATTTTATTATAATTCTTACTCTTTTCTTTCTTAAAATATTTTCTTATACTTTCTGGAATCTTATTTTTATCATATAAATCCAAACACTCTATGAAATTATCAACCTCAGCATAAGCTTCTCTCGTATTAATAGAAATTATCATAATACCCCCATTTTAAATTACATCATTATAATTATTGTTTCTAATCATGACTTTTTTAGCATATGAACATTCAGGAATAATTTTTATTTTCTTATTTCTCGCTTCATTAACAATAGCATCCAATAATCTTTTAGCAATTCCCTTGCCCTTATAATTTGGATTAACTTCTGTATGAAAAATAATCCATCCTTCATCAGAGTCTTTAAATTCACATACTCCAATTTCATTATTTTCAAACAACGCAACACTTTTATTATCTTTAAACTCTATTTTAACTTCTTCCATATTAAACCTTCCATATCTGCATTTATATCAAATTCTAACATAAGATTAGTAATATTACTATAAAATTAATTTTACAAATATATAAAAAAAGATATAGTTTCTCACTATATCTTCTCTATAACTATGAAAAATTAACTATACTTTTCTTAACAAAACATGATAATGATAAGATTCATTTAATCCATTATCTTTTTCATAATAATTAACAACTTGATAAATATCAAGAATTTCAAATTGATAAAACAATTCTTTTATCAATTTATAATCAGCAAAAAAATGTGGTACCTTATATTCAGGACCTTCCTCCATTCTTAATCTAGTATTATTATCAACAAGTGGCCAATCTTCTTGTTTAAATCCAAAAGAATCCTTTGAGCCAAGAGTTAAATAACATTCCCCATCTTTCCTTAAAACTCTATATATTTCCTCAGCAATTTTTTTCATTCCCTCAGTATCAGTGTGTGAAATAACATTTCTACATAATATACAATCAAACTTATCATCTTCATAAGGTAAATGCAGCATATCACCAATACTATAATCAAACTTTAAATTTTCACTTTCAGCCCAATCCTTAGTCCTATTAATTGCATCTTCACTAATATCAAAACAATTTACATTAAAATTACTTTTACCAAATAAGATTGAATGTCTTCCAAGTCCACATCCCAAATCCAAAAAATCTTTTTTGTTCTGTGAAATCCATCTATTTAATAAATAATAAGATTCAATACTTGGCTTTTTCCACATTTCTTCTGACTTGCCTTCGACTATTTTCCAGTTCCATCCCTTTGATTCAATCATTTAAATACCCTCCTTAAAATAGTTTAATAATTAGTATTTTTACATAAATGATATGGCTTTGCAATAGTTTTTACTTTTTTCGAATATAAAAATAAATAGTCATTTATATCAATAGCATTAACATTTATTTTATTTTTTATATAATTAATTACGAATAACTGACTAGCTCTAATTTCCACTTCAAATTCACTACCTTTTTTCAATTATTTACCATTATCAATAATATTTGATAATTCTTTATTATATTCTAAAATACCAATCGCTCTTAATGTCTGAGGTATTTTATAGCCAAGTAAAATTGAATAGTCAACAGTGCATTTTTCAAAATATTCTCTTATATGTAAAATATCAGATGTTAATAATTGAGCTAGCTTATAAAAATAAATCTTTTTATCATTATAAATTCTAACATCATTAAAAGAATCAAAATTTTCTATAATAATATTAAATAATTCCTCATCTTTATAAATATCCTTTATATAATTATAAAAATCACCATTAATTTTTACATTTTTAATAATAGTTTCATATCTTTCTTTTAATAAAGGAATTTCAACATTCCCATTCAATATTTCTTTAAATTCATCCATAGAAAGATATTCAAGTTCATTCAATCCTTTAATACGAAACAATTTCAACATACAATATAACAATGCATCAGATCCATCTTTTTTACTTCCATCATCAGCAATAATTTCCCATTTTGGATCTCCCCAAAAACAATAATCTATAGACTCAAAAATTAGAAGAAAATTAATTAATTTTGAAATATTAAATTCCAACAAATTATTAGGGTTAAACAATAACCAATTTTTTAAATTGTTGCAATCAATATCTTTAATAAAATTATCTAATTTTTCATAGTTTATCTTAACATTCTTACTATTATTAACAACGTAATTACAAGAATCAATTATTTTATCTAACATAACACACCTATTTCTTCTTTAAATATTTTGGAGGCTTAATAAGTCACTCAAAAGAGAGTTCTTTATCTATATTATTTTCTTTAATTTTTAGAATTCCAACTTCAATCGGTTCAGGTAATCTTCCTTTTGGTGTAATAGTTTCAAAATCAATTACCAAAAATTCAGTATCCTTGATTAATTTCATACTACAAATTATTACTCCTCAACGTCCTTAAGAAAAATTTTATTTTTAAACGCTCCTTTTAAATTTCTTTTATTTAATCTAACTTTTTCAACTTCTTCCATAATAATTCCTCTAAAATCTAACATTGCATATATAACTTCCATAACATCAGCCATTTCTTCAACACTATAATCTGATAAATATTCAGCTACTTCTTCCTGTAATTTTTTATCTAATTCTTGCCCATATCTTTTATCATCCAATATTTCATAAGTTACTTTACAACCTTTATCTTCCATTAATTTTACATTATTATCTCTAATTAATTTATTATATGTATACAACATTTATTTTACCTCTAAATATTCTTTAACTTTTTCTCATAATAATACATATCACTACATTTCAAATCACCATCAAACAACTCTTCATCATAATTATCCACAAAAAAGTTTTTAACCGTCTTAAAATGCTTATCAAATCCCTGTTTAACATAGAATGGAATATTATTCTCAGTCGTACCAACAATCATTTTATCATATTTAACTTTGTAGATATCAGATAAATATTTAATCATTTGTTTTCCAAATCCACGTCCTCTAAACTTTTCTACAGTAACAATATTTTTTAATTCACAAATATTATCATCAACTTTTACAACTACAGCTAAACAAGCTACTTCTTCTTTATATCTTAGAACAAATAAATCTCCAGTATTCAAATATTTCTCAATCAACTCTTTGCTAGGATCCGCTTCTAATAATAAATCCATATATTGCTCTTTATCATCTTTTTCTTTTTTTACAATAACACTTCTAATTACTGGTACAAATTCAAAATTATCCGGTAATTTCGGTTTAATTTTATTTTTTGGATCAGATGTATTTTCACTATAAATACATCCACAATATTTTTGTAAATACATACCTGCATCTTTCGCTTTCTCATGACCTGCCCAAAATCCTACCCTGAAATCCTCATAATAAAATTCAATACCAAATTCTTCAGCAAGCTCTGACATAATCTTCTTCAAAAACTCATGTTTTTGATAAATACTATATAATAAACTAGTTGTAACATGTGTATATCCGTGTTCTTTTGCATATTCAAAAACTTTCCTCATTCTAACAGGATAACAATATTTAACACATCTAGAAGCCGGATCACCTGCAACATTTCTACAAAATTCCTCAAGACCATAATCATCATTAACTTCTAAATTCAAATTAATGTTTTTAGCATATTCAATCATACAATCACGTCTTGAAACATATTCCTTATATGGATGTATATTTGGATTATACCAATATAAATCAGGCTTTATACCTTTTTTATCTAAAGTTTCAATACAATATACACTACAAGGCGCACAACACACATGCATCAATAATTTCATAATTCCTCTTTTCTAATCTTTATAATAAACATCAAAAACAGACACTGTTTCATGATATTTTAAATTATTTCTAATATAATCAACAATATCTTCTGGAAGTTGCCAATTTAAAGCATATTGTGGATTTTTAACAAAGTAATAAGCATTGTGAGAATCTTTTATTTCATTAATTATTTTTTCAACACCATTCTCACCAATATTTCCAATCAATAACATATCATAATTCTTTTTATACTTATTTAAAACAATATCATAAATAGCAGCTTCTGCATCAACAATAATTGATTCCCTACCAGAATTACTATATGCTCGAACTTTATCAGTAACATCTGAGATTCTCTTACTTAAATATTCAGGAACATATATTCCCTCATAATGTTTAAATGGAACCAATACATTTTCTTTAACATTAATATTTCTTTCAATTATTACATTTTTAAAAGAAATTAAAACAATAACCACTAAAATTCCTATTAATAATAATTTCTTATAAAAAATATCAATTTTAATAAAACCATCAATTTTCTTTAATACTAGAATCAATAAATATGCAATAATAATTAATGCATAAACCGATGCTACCATTAAATGAAAATCATCACTAATTGGATATATAATAGCAATCACTGGAATCGAGCAAAATGCTAAAACATAAATATTTATTAATTCATCCTTCAATTTTTTATTCTTTATAAATTCCAAAATAAAAGTAATAAATAATGGAATATATACAATAATAAACAACCTAGAAATAATTGAAACAACTTTATCATTAATATCAAAAAGTCTATAATATGGCACACTATTACTAAATTCTTTAACACCTTTTATAGCATAATTAATAAAATCATTAAAAGCCCCTGTAATTCCTAAATATATTAAAAATATAATAATTGGAACCATCATACCAAATATTCTAACACCAATTAACTTAATGAATTTATTGAATTTTAAATCAAAACCAGACTTTTTCATATATATGAAAACTTCAAAAATCATAACAAATATCAATAATATTCCAATTGTTTGTTTGGTTAAAAAAGCTAATCCTGTTAATAATCCAACACATAAATTATGGTTAAAATTAAAATTCTCATTCTTTTTTATATCCCTTATTTCCAAGAAAGCAATTACTAAAGAAATTAATAAAAACAAATAATTATAATCAAGCAAAAACTTTTTTATTAATAAGGTTCCAATAAAAAAAGCACAAATATATGATAACAGTTTCTTGTTACTAAGTTCTTTAATTATTAAATATATAAATAATATAATTAACGCAAAAACAATTCCCATTACAACTCTATATGTCATAATACCATTAAAAACTACTTTTAAGAAAATAGAGTTAATCATTGGTAAGAATGGCGTCGTAATCATACTAACTTGTTTGTATGGAATTAAGCCTATTGCAAAGGCATTAGCTGTATTATAATTCCAAACTTCATCAAGATCAGTTGCAGGAGTTGCTAATCTGGCAACTAAAAATACTACAAGTGATAAAGTAAAAATACTAAATTGAATTAAAATATTTATAATCTTCTTTTTATTCATAATATCCTCATCATTAATTAATATTAAAAAAAGTCTTGATATGGATAACCCATGTGTTTATAAGCAGCAGGCATTACCATTCTACCCCTAGGAGTCCTAGCAATAAAACCAATTTGAATTAAATATGGTTCATAAACATCTGTAATTGTTGACTCTTCCTCACCAAGTGTTGTAGAGAGAGTTTCAATTCCAACAGGTTTACCATTATACTTTTCAATCATTGTCTCCAATATTCTTTTGTCAATTGCATCAAGCCCCATTTCATCAATATCAAGTTTATTCAAAGCAATTTTAGCGATTTCAAGATTAACATCACCATCACCCAAAACCAAAGAATAATCCCTAACTCTTTTTAATAATCTATTTGCAATTCTAGGAGTTCCCCTAGATCTTCTTGCAATCTCAAGAGCCGCATCATCATCAATTAAAATATTTAAAATTCTAGCAGACCTTTTTACGATAGTAGCAAGCTCTTCATTTTCATAAATCATTAATCTTTCAGTAATACCAAATCTATCCCTAAGAGGTGTTGTTAAAGAGCCAGCTCTTGTAGTCGCACCAATTAAAGTAAAACGAGCTAAATCAATCCTGATTGACTTAGCTGTTGGACCTTTTCCTATAATGATATCTAAAACATAATCTTCAAGTGCAGGATATAAAATCTCTTCTATATTTTTATTAATTCTATGAATTTCATCAATAAACAAAACATCCCTATCTTGTAAAGATGTCAAAATTGAAGCCAAATCACCGGGTCTTTCAATAGCAGGCCCAGAAGTAATTTTAATATTTGAATGCATCTCATTTGCAATAATATTAGCAAGAGTAGTCTTACCAAGTCCCGGAGGACCATATAGTAAAACATGGTCCAAAGCTTCCCCTCTTTTTTTTGCGGCTTCAATAAAAACCTTCATATTATCCTTAACTTTTTCTTGACCAATATACTCACTCAAAGTTTGCGGTCTTAAGTCATTCTCTTGATTTTCCTCAAAATCATTTTCTAAAGATGGATCTATTATATTATTTTTATTCATTTAAAACCTCTATTCCATATCTTTTTTATTTGATTTCAATAAATCATTATTATATTTAGATAGTTCCACTCTGCCAATCCAAAGCATAATAACAACTACAAACATAAAAGCTAAAGCTTTAAAAATACCATCATAAACAAATATGATTGCAAACATGCCAAGCGCTGCAGTAATTGCATATAAAATTATAACAGCTTGCTTTTGAGTATAACCCCTAGCAATTAATCTATGATGTAAATGTCCTTTATCAGGCTGAAATACTGCTTTTAAAGATTTACCTTTTTTAATTCTTCTAATAATAGCAAACAATGTATCAAATATTGGTAATCCTAAAACTAAAACAGGCGCTATTAATACAACTAATGTAACTGTTTTTGCTATACCAAACATAGAAATAACAGCCAAACTAAATCCTAAAAATTGTGAACCAACATCCCCCATAAAAGTTTTTGCTGGATTAGCATTAAAAGGTAAAAAACCTGTTATTGCCCCAGCTAACGCAGTTATTAATATAACTGAAATCATTGATGATCCATTAGTAGCAAAAATAATTAATAAAAATATACAAGAAATCAATGTGGTTCCAGAAGATAACCCATCCAAACCATCTATTAAATTAACTGCATTAGTAATTCCTACAATCCATCCAACAGTCAAAATGTAACTTAAAACTGGATGAATAGCAATTTCATTAATAGTATCAATTCTTACTTCAAAAATATATAAAACAGTTGCAGAAATAATTTGTGCAAGTAACTTTTGCCATGGCTTCAAACTTTTAATATCATCAATATAAGCCATCGTACTAAGTATAACTATTCCTACAAAAAATCCAATTAATTTTTCAAGATATTGATTAGAATCTTTAAATAATAATTTATTCTCGAGTTTCATTGAAATTACTAAAAAGATTACCGAAACTATAAAACCTACAATAATCGCAATTCCGCCAATTCTAGGTATCGGTTTTTTATTAACCCTCCTATCATTAGGCATATCAATTGCACCAACTTTTTTTGCAAGTTTAATTGTATATGGTGTTATAACAAATGCTGTAATAAACGCTAATAAAAACGCTATTGCAATATCTCCCCACATAACTTATCCTCCATTACTTAATCTACTTATAATATATACTATATTTAGATTTAAAACTATCTTTTCTAAAATTTTTACTAATTAAAATATCTTCTTTTGTAGGATTATTTAAAATATAAATACTTTCATCATTAATTTCATTAACATCAATATCACCATTATGATATCTACCTATTGATACATCAAGTAAACCATTTCTTTTAAACGTTTTGCTATATTCATTTGGTGAAATATGTTCAGTAAAAGGTTCGTAAATCCAATAATTATAATCATTTAGCTCAAAATATATATTCCTTACATTACTATATTCCTTTTTTACATGTTCAACAATTTCTATTACCCCATTATCAAAAAGAGGTATATCTTTTTTAGAAAGGATTTTAAAATAAGCATTTACAAACATTACAAATGATATTAAATATATTACAATTATTCCAACAAACAAACTATAATATCTTGAATCAATTATAAACTTAACAATCTCTCCAATATAATACATAATTGGAATATACACACCATTTAATCTATTTACATTACACTCAACTAGACACCATATAATTCCCGAAAAAAACCAAACATTCATCAAAAAATCAATAAAACTTTTCTTATAAATAGCATTTTTCAATGAAATAAACATTCCAGGAACAAATATTAAGCCAATAAAATATAAGTTACCATACCCAGGTATTGAATTAAAAATCCAAATATCCTGTATAAACACATTTTTTAAAGAACCAATATTTTTAACAATATCCAGATTCATTTCATGCCCTCTTGTATTAGGAAGCTTAGTGCAACTAAAAAATGAATTAATTGGTTTAATTAAATTAAATTGAACCATTTGCATCAAGATCACAGGAATTGCCATAATAATAAATGGAATTATAAAACAGATAAATTCTTTTAAATCCATCTTCTTACTTTTAACAACATATATACCTAATAAAATAAATATTATAATTTCAGTGATATATGAAATTGCATAAGAATATAGAGTTATTCCAAATAATAATCCAACTAAAGCATAAATCCACTTTTTTCTTTTTTCAATAGCCTCTACAAATGCAAACATTGAAAAAACAATCATTGGCGATAACAAATAAGCATCCAGTGCCCATCTCGATTTCATAAAATGCCATGGTGAAATAATTGTTAAAAACATAACAAATAATGCAAACTTTCTACTTTTAAATTTAGCTACTAATAAATATATAACTCCAACTTCAATTACACTTAAAATTAAAGCAGGCATTCTCAATATAAAAACACTAAATCCAAAAATCTTCACTAAAATCGCAGATAAATAGATATATAAAGCACTCTGTCCCTCTCCAAAATTCTCAAAATATACAGGAAACTTATTCATATTTCTATCAGTGCCATAATTTGCAATTGAATAAACATCAACCCCTAGGCCCGCTTCATCCACATTAACCCCATTGGGTACTTTATCAATCTTATAAAAATTAAAGATAAATGCAAATACAAGCAAAATTATAAAAATACACTTATAATTTGATTCAACAAAATTACTTATCCTTTGATAAAAGTTTTTCATTATTCTCTTTTTCTCCATTATATTCATTAACTAAATATAATGGTCTATTTTTTGTTTCATTAAATATTCTACCCAAATATTCTCCAACAATTCCAAACAACATAATTTGTATTCCTGAGAAAAATAAAATCAATAAAATTGTAGCTTGGAAAGCTTGAATTGGTTGGTGTACAATAAATGATTTAGCAATTACATATATAAAATATACAAATAAAATTAAAAATGTTGGTATTGCTATAAAAGTTGAAATTCTAAGCGGTGAAGTTGTAAAAGATGTAATACCATCAATTGCAAGATTGATTAATTTTGAATAATTCCACTTTGTTTTACCAGCAACTCTTGGATCCCTATCATAGAAAATAGCTTTTTTCTTATACCCAATCCAACTAAACATACTCTTAGAATTTCTTTGAGACTCTTTCATAACCTTAAGAGCATTAACACATCTTCTATCAAGTAATCTAAAATCACCAGTATCTCTTTGAATCGGAACATTAGTTAAATCTTGAAGAATTTTATAATACATCTTAGAAGTGAATTTCTTCATCCAAGTTTCACCTTTTCTACTCTTACGTTGAGCATAGACATCATCATAACCCTCTTCCCAGTATTTAATCATTTCAGTAATAACCTCAGGTGGATCTTGTAAATCCGCATCCAAAAATACAACTGCATCACCTGTTGCATAATCAATTCCAGCCTTCATTGCTGTCTCTTTTCCAAAATTTCTAGCAAAATCAACATAACAAACTCTTTTATCTTTTTCACGATATTCTTTAATTAATTCAATTGTTCTATCTTTTGAACCATCATTAACAAATAAAAATTCAAAATCATAATCCTTTGTATCATCAGCAAATTTAGTAATACGCTCCATTAATGCAGGTAATGCTTCTTCCTCATTGTATGCAGGAATTATTATACTAATTTTCTTCATACTCTTCTCCTTTAAAATTTATTAATTCATCTATAATATATTCAGGTCTACCCAAACTCTCTTCATAAATCCTAGCTATATACTCGCCAATCATCCAAAGAGATATCAAGATAATTCCACCTATAAATGTCATTGTACACATAATCGATGTCCAACCAGGTGTTAAACTATTAAGTTTAACCATATATGAAACAATCGAATAAATTAAAATTATTATTGAAACAATCACTGAAAAAATTCCAATTGCCCCAACAATTTTTAATGGCTTTACTGAAAAACTTAAAATACCATCAGTCGCAAGTTTGAACATTTTCTTAAATGGATATTTAGTTTTACCAGCAACCCTATTTACTCTATTATATTCATAAGGATATTGATTAAAACCAACCCAACTAAATAAACCTCTTAAAAACTTATTATGCTCAGGCAAAGTTGCAATAACATCAATAACTTTTCTATCCACAAGCCTAAAATCACCAGTATCTTTAGGTATTTCAATCTCAGATAATTTATTTAAGGTATTGTAAAACATTTTAGCAGTTAAAAGTTTGAATATAGACTCACCTTCCCTAGTCCTTCTCTTTCCATAAACAACTTCATAACCTTCTTCCCATTTTTCAATCATACCATTAAACAACTCCGGAGGATCTTGTAAATCAGCATCCATAATAATAACAACATCACCTGTTACATTTCTAATTCCAGCAGTAACAGCTGCTTGATGTCCAAAATTTCTAGAAAATGAAATAATTTTAACATTATCATCATTACTAGCAATCTTTTTTAATATTTCCAAAGTAGAATCCTTTGAACCATCATTGATAAATATAATTTCATAACTATATTTATCAGATAATTTTTTAAGATTATTAACAACTCTCTTATAACAAATATCAGCAACTTCTTCTTCACAATACATTGGTATCACTACAGAAATCTTTTTCATAATCCTCCTTTCCAATTCTAATAAATATATAAATACATAGCATCTTTATCAAACATTACATGTGAATCTTTAAAATAATTATCACTATCATCAGCAAAATATTTAGAATATTCAGACTTATCTATATTAATCATTTCAAATTTTCTACCAATTGCATACTGAATAAAATATTCCCTTGCCCATTCCGGAAAATTAGCTTTTAAATTCATATCACCACTAATTCTAATATCCGGATATGAATATGAAGCACCAGTTCCTTTTGTAACAAAACCAACTCGTTTAACTTCTATTTTATTTTCACTTTCATACTTATTAAGTTTATCTCTTACAATTCTAGCAAATTGTTCATCCATATAATTAACAATATATCTATCCCTCTCAAACGCTGTAAAGCTACGATATTGAAAAGCCATTAAAATTATAATCATTACAATAAAGCAATATTGAATATGTCTATTAACATTAATATCAGATAAATATATCAAAAGTAATAAAGCTCCAATAATTGCTGCAAACGGATAAGTGTTCCTTGCTGCAAATCCAATTGCATCAGTACTTTGCATTATTTGTGGTGCAACAGCTGCAAGGTATGTAATAACAATTACATACAACATTGATAAAACAATAACTTTCTTCTTATTCATAATTGCTGCAATTACAATCAAACAAATCAATAATACCAATATTCCAATAAACATATACTTAGGAAGCATTCCATAAGTTTCTATCATCATAGATTTTGATAATTCTAAAATTCTAGAAATTGATTTAATTATATTAATTCCACCGGATACTCTAGCATTATGAAAAAAGATTTTTACAATTCCATAATTAACTAAAGCCGGCACAACATAAACAATTCCAAGTAATACATTGTTTAATAAAAAATCCTTGATATTTTTAGAATACTTTATAACATATATTGCCGAAATTACGACAAATAATCCAACCGTTCCTTGATATGAAAAATTAGCCAGCAACATCATTAACCCAGATAATAATAAAAATCTTCTATCCTTCTCAAATGATTTTTTCAACCAATAAACTGCTAATATTTCAAGTAATATCGAAAACATCATAATTCCTTTTTCCATAAATAAATACAATTCTATAGAAAAAATATTAACCACAATTAATACTGGAATTATAAACCCCATAAACTTATTTTTTATCTCTTCTTTTATAATATTATGTAATAAATACATTGCTGCAATTGTGCTAATAATCGCAATAATAAAAGAAAATGTATACATTCTAAAAGGTGTTCCTAAGTTCAATAATCTGCATGCACCTAAAAAACAAGCTGAAATCAATCTTCCAGATTTCAAAAACCATAACATATATTGCTTAGTAGGTTGCATAAATACAACATAAGAATCTGTTGCAAACTCTAATTTAGATAAAATCCCAAAAAACACAATTGTGATTAATCCATAAATATATAAATTTTTATCTAGAAAAATCTTCTTAATTTTATCTCCCATTTTAATAATCACCCATCATTCTTTTCAATGCTTTCATAATACCAATTTTTTGAAGAATTCTAACAAATCCTCTATATAGTGAACTTCTCCACATTTTTTCTTTAAATAATTCAAATTTATAATTATATCTCACAATACCAAAATATCTATTATATTCCTGGCATTCCCATAAGTATTTTTCTTCAGCACTTAAAATATATCTAGTAATCAACTCTTTACAAATTGATTTATTATTAGAAAGACCTCTTCCATTTTTAATTACTATTTCACTAGGATTATTATAAATTTCTTCAATAATATCATTCATCCTAACAACCATTTGATTAATAGTAAAACCATCTAAAATTCTCTTTCGACAATTAGCTTTATATTCATCCAAATTATCAAGAATTTTATTAATACCATTAACATATTCCATTATTTCTTCATCAGAATATTTAAATTCTCTAATATCTTCCTCATCCTGATGTAGTGGAACTATAATACCAACTTCATCATTAATAAGTTCTTTTTGTCCACCAACATCACTTGAAATAACAGGAACTCCCATTGATAATGATTCATAAGATGTTAAAGCCAACCCCTCTTTAATCGAACAATTAATTGTCAAATCAGATGCACTGTAAACAGGTGCTGTATCTAGCACATTTCCAATAAATTTAATATTTTCCTTCAATCTCATTGAATTAGCTTTAGATTTCATTTTCTCCAATAAATTTCCATCACCAGCAATTAAAAATTCAAAATCATTTCTATTTTCTTTTAATTTTTTAATAATTTCCAATAATAACAATGGTCTTTTTTGTTCTGAAATTCTACAAATAAATCCAATAACATATTTTTTACTTAATCCAAAAATTGCTCTTTGTTCTTCGTAATTATATTTTTCAGGATCATATTTATTTTCATCAACTCCAATATAAACTGTCTCAACACTATTTGGATTTCTCTTAAAATGATCAACAAATATCTTAGTTGTATTACCATTACATGTTAATGTTTTATCAATAACCGATTCAACTGCACTACTATCCCTAGAATATCCACCATTTCTATTATACCATTCTTCCATATGAACATAATCAATAATAGGAATCTCAGGATAATTAGATTTTATGTAGGGTAATGTAGAATAACCAAACTCACTGTTTGTAGCAAATACAAAATTAATATTTCTCTTATTCATCAAATAATTTATAAAAGCAGGCCAATTCTTCATATCAAGAAAAGCCGGTAATTCATATATAACAGTATCTTCACTATATAGTTGTTTATAATTGTTTACTCCAGGTTCAGTAGTAACAATTGTAAAATTAAATCTATCATGGTCAAGTTTATTAACTAAATCCAAATTAAATTTATCAGCGCCACCCGTAGTCATCCATGGAATAATCATCAAAATATTAATTTTCCCACTATTCTCTTCTCTAAAATCAGTTTTAAATTTAAATTGATCAACAATATAATTCCAATTATAATTATAATCAGGATATTCTTTTGCTTCTACAGTACCTTTAATTGTTTTGCAAGTATCATGGATAATCTCCATAGCACGTTTTTTATTTGTATTAACAGAAGCTGAAAGTTCTGAGTATTCATTACGTCTATACCAAAAACCATAATAACTATTATGCACCGGATATTTTTTATCAGCAATAAATTTAAGCCATAAATTCCAATCTTCAAAAATCTTCTTTTCCTTTAATCCATATCCACCAACAGCTAAAAAATCTTCTTTCTTAATTACTGCATTAACAGTCAATTCATTAACTTTTTTCAATTTATTAGAGCTAAATCCTTTATTCCAAGTATAGTCTAGACTTCCAAACCCTATTGAATCAGTATATGCCCAAGTTGCTTTCGGATTTGTCTCAAGTGTAAAATACGCTATTTCCAAATAAGTTTTATCAATTAAATCATCAGAATCAAGTGTACAAATATATTTAGCAGATTCACTAGATTTACTAACTGCAAAATCACGTGTATCAGCAGGACCAGAATTTTCTTTATGATAAACATGAATTCTTTCATCTTTTTTAGCTATTTTCTCAAGGCCTTTTAAAGCTTCTTCATCAGTCGATCCATCATCAACGATAATTAATTCCCAAGCTGGAAAAGTTTGATTTAAAACCGAATTAACTGTTTGTTCAATATGATCTTTCTCATTATAAAATGGCATTACTATTGAAATAATCGGTTCATATTTCTTTTCAAAATTAAATGGTTTTAATTCTTTACCAGGCTGTAATTCATAATTAAAATTATTCATAACTCTCCAATCTAAAATTATAATTCTTCAGCAAAACATTTTTGTAACTTGTTAAATAATAAATATCCAACAATTAAAATTACAATTGAAATAATTCCTAAGATACCAAGTGCTTTTAAATCAGGCATTGTCTGATTATAAAAAATAGCCCTATATCCTTCAATAATATAAGTCATTGGATTCCATTTCAAAATCCATCTAAATCCCTCTGGAATAGTATCAATTGAATAAACAATTGGTGTAGCATAAAATAATAATTGTAAAACAACACCTATAAAATGTTGAATATCCCTCATATACACTGTCACTGCTGAGAAAATCAAAGCAACTCCAAGTAGTAAAACATATTGTATTAAAAGCACTAATGGAAAAAATAAAATAAATTTACTAATACCAAAACCTTTAATTACTATAAATGCTAAAATAATAATACAAGAAACTAAAAAATTAATTGTTTCACTAGTAACCAATGACAAAGGTAATATTGATCTAGGAAAATAAACTTTTTTAAGAATATTACCATTTTCAATCATAATAAATGACGCCCTATTAATAACAGTAGTAAAATATGCCCATGGGATCAAACCACACACCATAAAAACAGTATAATCCTTATATGATCCACCATTTTTCATAACCAATGGGAATATTAAAGCATATACTAAAATCTGTAATAATGGATTAATAAAAGACCATAAAACACCCAAAAAAGAATTTTTATACTTTCCGCCAATATCTTTTTTTACACTCGTTTTAAGTAACTCTCTATAATTATATAAATCTTTAAAAACTTTCATTCAAATACCTCACTAAGTAGTCTCTTTCAAATATTCATCAATAACTTCATTAACATCACCATCAAGTTGAATACGCCCCTTGTTAAGCCATACAGCTCTATCACAAAGTTCTCTTGCAGATCCAAGTGAGTGAGTGACAAAAACCATTGTTTTTCCCTGTGCCTTAAGTTCTTTCATTTTATTTAAACACTTTTCTTGAAAATGTTGATCACCAACCGATAAAATTTCATCAACAAGTAAAATATCTGCATCAACATTAATAGCAACTGCAAAAGCAAGTCTCATAAACATACCAGAAGAATAAGTTCTAACTGGATTATCTATAAAATCTCTTAATTCTGAAAATTCAATAATTTCTTCCAATCTTGAATCAATTTGTTTTTTAGTTAAACCAAAAATAGAAGCATTAAAATAAATATTTTCCCTACCTGAAAAATCCGGATGAAATCCAGCACCAAGTTCAAGTAATGAAGTTAACTTACCATTTGTAATAATTTCACCCTTCGTAGGATATATGATTTTTGTCATAAGTTTCAATAATGTTGATTTACCACTACCATTAACACCAATCAAAGCAACTGCTTCACCATTTTTTATAGTCAAGCTAACATCTTTTAAAACTTCACGTGTCTCTCTACTATTTCTTTTCCAAAATAACATTTTTTCTTTTAATGAATTTGCTTTATCCATAAAAACATAAAATATTTTTGATACATTATTAACCATAATCCTATCAACACTATCTTTTTGCTTTTCCATTTTCTTTTTTCTCCATATTCTTAATTTTAAATTGTTTCTTTGTCTTAATCTTTCCAGGAATCCATAATAATGCAATTATTAATTTATTTCTAAAACCTAAAACTCTCGAAATCGCATGCTTTCTATTTGCCAAAACAGCAAACAAAATATAATGCTTATAAATATACATTTTTTTCTTAAATGAAACTCCAGTTAAATCAAGCTCCAACAATTCTCTAAAATATTCATAATAGCCATTTGGTGCTTTTCTAAAATACTCTAGATAGTTTTTAGTATATCCATCTTTTTTATAATCACCTATTTCTAATACTTCATTAATGCAAAGGATATCATAATCCAAATCCATTTTATTATACATTCTAGATTCTGTAATAAACTTTTCATCACACTCTATTTCATGATGATATTTTTTTCTTACCGCTGTTTTAAAAACCAAACATTTTTCACCAGTCATATTTTCTCTAAAATATAAACTAAACATATCCGTTCTCATAAAATTTTCAGGAAACTTTCTACCACTTATATTTCCTCTTTCATTTTTTTTCAAAAAGCATAAAGCATATAAGCCATCATCTTCTAGCAATATTTTAGAATGCTTTCTAATTATATCCATTGCTTCAACAGTTAAATAGTCATCAGAGTCGCATGTAAAACATATATCTCCAGTAACTTCAGACATTAAATTGTTTGTAGCAACCATTTTTCCCATATTATGTTGAGTGAAATATTTAACATCAATTATTCCTTGTTTCAAAAACCCCTCAACAACCAATTTAGTTTTATCCGTTGAACCATCGTCCATAATCAACCATTCAAACTCAACTCCAGAATTTTTATTAACTACTAAACTATTATATAACTTTTCAATATCTTCACATCGGTTATACGTAGCTGTTAACACAGAAACTTTCATCTAAAACTCCCCATTAAATAAAATTTTAATATCCCTTATAATGTCATCATAGTATTTTTCAAAACTTTGAGAATTAGTCGATTTTACTTCATCAATCATCCCCAACTCCTTAATCATTTTTGAAAGTCCATCAAATATACCTATTTCAGTATTAGGGACAATCATTCCATTTGCATAATTACCAAAACTCTCCCTAGCTGCAGTATCAGTAATAATAATTTTTTTATTCAGTATCTTCGCTTCTTCAACAACCATACCATAACCTTCAAAATATGACAACAAACAAAATATATCAGCATTCTTAATATATGGATAAGGATTTGTCTTTTCACCTAAAAGCATAAAATTAACCGTTTATCCCAAAGCATCAATTTGTTTTTGAAGCTCAAATATAAGAGGTCCATCACCAACTATATAAACATTTGAATGAACTCCACTACTCTCCAATTTATGATAAATCTTAATAAATCTATCAATTCCTTTTTGAAAAGTTAATCTTGAAACCATAACTAAATTAATAGTCTTATTATCATATGGCAAGTCTTCCTCAAGATTACTCTTAAAAATTATCTTATTATAATCCAAATAATTTCTTATTACCAAAGAATTCTTTTGCTTACCATATATATCTTCAAAATCCTTTTTGTTTTCTTCACTAACAAATACCAAATTATCATATTTACTATAGAAATTCTTATCAACAATCTGTTTAATCTTAGCTTTAATACCTGTTCCATATATCTTAGAAATATCAACATGTATCCAAGAAATTTTCTTCATTCCTTTTATTTTAGAAAACAATCTAACTATTGGCCCTTCCAAAAAAGATATTGCAACATCATAATTCCCTTTTAT
>CAURYI010000005.1:0-21295 GCA_963529075.1 uncultured Eubacteriales bacterium | reverse complement strand
AATCAGAACTTATCAATTTTAATTCAATACCATTTACAAGTCCTTCTATTCTTTCTTCATGTGAATATCCATGTAAATGACCGTAAAAACATTTTTTGATATTATATTTATTCATTAATCTAATAAATTTACTCGTATCTAAATTTCCTTTTACTACTGGTGGATAGTGCATGATGCATATCATTTCTTTTTCATTGCCATATAGCTTTTTTCCTGCTTGTATTGAATTTTCTAATCTAATTAATTCTCTTGCTATTATTTTATTATTTTCTTCATTTTCTAAAAAAGTCCAGCCCCTAGTTCCTACAATTACATAGTCTTCACATTCTATTGAATTATTATATAAAAATTCAATATTTTTCAAGCCGTTGTCTGCTATGAATTTGTTCATTTTCTTTAACGTTGTCCACCAATAATCGTGATTTCCTTTTAATAATATTTTTCTTCCTGGCAGTTTGTTTATGAACTCAAAATCTTTTAAAGATTCTTCTAAACTTATTCCCCATGAAAAATCTCCTGGCAATAAAACTGTGTCTTGATCTGTTATTTTTGATATCCAATTTTGTTTTAACTTTTCTTCATAATCTTCCCAAACATTACCAAATATATTCATTGGCTTGTTTGTGCCATACGATAAATGTAAATCTGCTATTGCATAAATAGACATATTTTTCCTTTCTAAGGAATTATAATTTTAAATTTGGAATTGCGTTTAATGTTAAGTCATCTACTTTGTTGTTTATAAAATTATAATATCCGCTTGATGCTATCATTGCTGCATTATCAGTGCAAAGTTTTAAATCAGGCATGTATACTTTGGCATTTTCTAATTTTTCAAATTCGCTTCTTATATATGTGTTTGCTGATACTCCACCTGCTAAAACTATTTTATCTTCTCCTGTGAATTCCATTGCTTTTTTTATTGTGGTTATCAATATTTCTGCTACTGTTTTTTCAAAACTTTTGCATAAATCTGCTTTATTTATTTCAGGATTTTTATGATGTAAATTTATTACTGCAGTTTTTATTCCACTAAAACTAAAGTCCATATTGTCAAAATGTGTTTTTGGCAATTCTATGTTAGCTTCTCCACTTTGTCCCATTTTATCTACTTTTGGTCCACCTGGATACCCAAGTCCTATTACCCTTGCAATTTTGTCAAATGCTTCACCTACTGCGTCATCAACAGTTCTTCCTAACACTTCAAATTCAGTATAATTTTTGACATGAATTATTTGTGTATTTCCTCCTGACATCATCATGCATAGAAATGGTGGCTCTAATTCCTTATGTGTTATATAGTTTGCCGCTATATGTCCTTCAATATGATTGATGCCATTTAGGGGCTTCTTTGTTGCATAGCTTAATCCTTTTGCATATGATAAACCAACTAATAGTGCTCCTACTAGACCTGGTCCATTTGTTACTGCTATATTATCTATATCTTTTAATTCAACATTTGCTTGTTTTAATGCTTCATGCATTACTGCAGAAATATTTAATATATGATTTCTGGATGCAATTTCTGGAACTACTCCACCATATAATGTGTGTATATCAATTTGTGTATTTATTACATTAGACAATACATCCCTACCGTTTTTTACAACTGATATTGATGTTTCATCACAACTTGATTCTATTCCTAGTGTTAATATATCTTTCATTTCTTTCCTCTATATTAAAATTTTACCAGCTATTGTGTAAATTAAACTTAATAAAAATTTATTTATCCCTCCAATTATTGGACTTATTATCATTGTTGCTATTGGTGTTACCCAAATTATTATAAACACTATATATAACAATCTTTCATTGTTTGTGTACCATGCTCTTGCTTTTTCTGGTAATAATGCTACTAGAATCTTTGATCCATCAAGTGGTGGTAATGGTATTAAATTAAATACTCCTAGTCCAATATTTATTGAGATTATGTACCTTATTATTAATGCTAATGTGTTTCCTACTGGGTTTGTTATCGCAAATATAAATCCAAATCTTAAATATAATGCTAGTATTATTGAGAATATTATCGCTAATAAAAAATTCATTATTGGCCCTGCTAGTGATACTAATGCATTTCCTTTTTTTATAGATATTGTTCTCTTAAAATTGTTTGAATTTACTTCAACTGGTTTTCCCCATCCAAATCCTACAAATAGTAATAATATCATTCCATATATGTCAATATGTTTTAATGGATTAAGTGTTAATCGTCCTTGTCTTCTTGGTGTGTCATCACCTAATTTATCTGCCACAAATGCATGTGCATATTCGTGGAAAGTAATTGCTATCAATATTCCAGGTATTGCTGTTATTAATGCTATTATTTTTCCTGGTGTGTTTGCATATTGTATAAAATTACTTATCATTAATACTACTAGTATTATCATCATTGCTGGATTACTTGAAAATCCTCCAAAATACATTTTTATCCTCCTAAATAATCATTTAAAATAGCGGTGCTACTAGTTTTAAAAGATTGTCTTTAAAACCTTTTATATATGATTTTTTTATTTCTTCTTTTTTTATTAATTTAGATTTTTGCATTGTTTCTAAATAATCTTTTTTTACTTGATTTAATATGCTTGATTTATAGAATATAGAATTATTTTCAAAATGTAAAAATAAACTTCTGAAATCTAAATTTACCGTTCCTATTGCACATATTTTGTCATCAACTATCATTGATTTTCCATGTAAAAATCCTGGTGTGTATGTGTATATTTCAATTCCCGCTTCTGCCAATGTTCTATAATAACTTTTGGTTATTGAATATGCAAATTTTTTATCCGGAATTCCTGGCACTATAATTTTTATATCAACTCCTCTACGTGATGCATGTAATAGGGCGTTTAAAATTGTTTCGCCCAACATCAAATATGGGGTATAAAAATAAATATATTTTTTAGCTTGTGAAATTATATCCACATAGATATTATAACTTGTTGGCTCAATATCTGATGGAATATCATAGTATGAAAATACGTATCCATCTTTTTTTGAATAATCTTTTTCTTCTAATTTTAAAATGTCATAATCTTCAATTTTGTCTTTTGAGAATGCATTCCAAAATTCTATATACATTTGCATATATGGTTTTACTGCATTTCCTTTTAATTTAAATCCAATATCTTTCCAATGTCCAAATCTTATTTTTTCATTAATATATTCATCTGCTAAATTTATTCCACCACTATATACTATATTTCCATCTATTATCATCATTTTTCTGTGGTCCCTGTTGTTTAAGGCTCCACGAATAAAAATCAATGGATTGAATACGGTTACTTTTATTCCTTCTTTTCTTAATTTTTGTGCATTTTTAAAGCTATATGATCCTATACTTCCGAAGTCATCATACATTAGTCTTACATCAACGCCTTCTTTAGCTTTTTCTGCTAATAAATTCATTATATTATAGTAGAATACACCTTTTTTTATTATAAAATATTCAAGATATATTGTTTTCTTTGCTTTTCTTATTTCTTCCAACATATCTCTAAACATATCTTCTCCGATTGGAAAATATTCTGCTTGTTCTACATATTCAATTGGGAATTTAGTCTTATTTTCAAAGAATTTGAATGTTTGATATATTCTTTCATCATCTTCTTTTAATTCTTCAAAAATTTCCGGTTTTGTTGTATTTTTAAATTCTATCTTTTCGCGTGATTCATTTAGTCTTCTCTCTAATTTTTTAGCACTTTGACCTTTTCCAAAGAAAAAGAAAAACCACGCTCCTAAGACAGGGAATGAGAATATTATTATTATCCATAATATTTTGTAAGTGGATTCTTCTCTTTCAAATATCAAGTTTAATATCAGTAACATTCCTATTATTTTTACTATATTTAATGCTATATTATTATCTTTTAATATCCTGTAAACAACATAGTACCAAAGAATTTGAAGTAAAATCGCTGGTAATATTGCTATTAATCGTTCTATTATTTTTCTCAAAATTTCCTCCGATTAAGTTTATTTTATATAATTAATTATTTCATCTATCTTTACTTCTTCTTCTGTTCCTGTTGCCATATTTTTAATTTTGACTGTGTTTGATTCAACTTCTGTGTCACCAATTGTTATTGTATATTTTGCATTTTTCTTGTCAGAATATTTGAATTGTGCTTTTGTGCTTCTTTCCATAATGTCCTTTTCTGCTCTAAATCCTGAATTTCTAATTTCTCTAAGTAGATTTATTGCATAATTATTTGCTTTTTCTCCAATTGTAACTATGAATAAATCTAAATTATTTTCAAAAACTTTACCTTGATTGTTTTCATCAAATACATTTAATAGTCTTTCTTCACCTATAGCAAATCCTACTGCAGGTGTTGATGGCCCTCCTAATTCCTCAATCATTCCATCATATCTTCCACCACCTACAATTGTTAATCCGTCAGTTTTTGAAACAATTTCAAATACAGTTCTTGTATAATAGTCCAATCCTCTTACTATTCTAGGATCTATTTTATATTCGATTCCTAATTGGTCCAATCCTGCTTTTAGTTTTTCAAAATGTTCTTTACAATCATCACATAGATAATCTAAGATTGATGGAGCATTTTCATTCATTTGTTTATCTGCTTTTTCCTTACAATCCAAGATTCTCATTGGATTTTTATCAAACCTTGATTTGCATGTATCACAATATTTGTTTAAGTTTGGTCTAATATAATTTCTTAATGCTTCTTGGTAGTTTTTTCTACATTCTTTGCATCCTATAGAATTAATATTTAATTCTACACTTGTTATATTTAATTTTTTTAACAAGTCCAATGCCATTAAAATTACTTCTAAATCAGCTTCATAGCTTGATGCTCCAAATAACTCTACACCAATTTGATTGAATTCTCTTTGTCTGCCTTTTTGTACATTTTCATATCTGTACATTGGCATTATATATGATACTTTCATTGGTGATGGTTTACTTGATAAACCATTTTCGATATATGCTCTTACTACTCCTGCTGTTCCTTCAGGTCTTAATGCAATACTTCTTCCGCCTTTATCATCGAATATGTACATTTCTTTTTGTACTACATCAGTCGTATCTCCCACACCTCTTAAAAATAATTCTGTACTTTCAATTACTGGCACTCTAATGTCATCAAATCCGTAGCTTGACATTACTTTTCTTGCTGTTCCTTCAACATATTTCCACTTTTCTATTTCACCAGGCAATATGTCCCTTGTTCCTTTTAATTTTTGTATCATAAGATTTTCTCCTTGATTATATTTCTACTTCATATCCTAATTTTCTTAATGACTTAACTGTTTCTATTGCATTATATAATGGCCCTGTGTATGAGTCTTCTCTAACTTCAACAGTTATTTCACAATCGGTATATTTTTCATATGCTTGCATTATTTCTGATAATTTTTTTAAGTCTTTTTCATTATCACTATAAAATGGTACTCCGTGATCATCTCCTAATCCATTATCATGTATATTATTTAAATGCATCATGCTCATTTTTACACCATCATTTGCTTGTTTAAATTGTTCATCCCAATTTGTTATTTTTATTCCATTCGTGAATCTTGAAAATGCCTCAATTGACATCATCATGTGACATGTGTCTATTAATGTATATATTCTATTTGGTATTATTTTATTTAATACTTTCACTGAATATGCTATATCTGACATATAAAAAACTGTTTGAAATCTGTTTTCAAAAAATACTGATGTATTTTCTAATACTAAATCTACATTCGGATTTTTGTCCAATATTGCTTTTAATTTTGGCCCTACTTTTTCATTTAAAAAATTATTTTCAATCCATATATCTTTAGCATAATTTTCATGTATAACTACTTTAATTCTTTTGTCTTCTAATTTTGATATGAATTCTGCATATTCTATTGTATCACATAACATTTTATAATAAGAATCCTGAAGAATTAGATTTAACGATATTTCTATTTTTCCATTTTTTGTATCAACTAGTGGTGTATGTACTACTGATACATCAATCTTATTTTCTTCTATTAATTTTTTAGTTATATCATATTCTTCTTTCGATATTTCTGAATGTATTAATTGTATTTCAATATTTTTGAAACCACTTTTTATTCTTGCCATTAATTGTTTTTCTTCTGGCGCTGATTTAGCGTTTATTCTTATCATTTTATTTTCTCCTATTTCTTTCTCTTTACATCATATACACTATCAATTTTTCCTAGTTCTCTTTGAACTTTATTTACTGCTTCAACATCTTTTACTTCTAATGTTAATTCGACCATAACGATTTTTTCCTTGTTAGATTTTGCTTGTACTCCTATTATTTTTGAACCATCTTGTTGTGCTGTTCTCATAATGTCACCTAGTAATTCTTCTCTATCGTTCGCAAATACAGTCATCTCTACATTATATGATTTGTTAGTGTTTTCCTGTGCCCAATATACATCTATTATTCTTTCTTCTTCTTTAAATAAATCATTTATATTTACACAGTCTTTTGTATGTACTGTTACACCTCTTCCTCTTGTTATATATCCTATTATTTCATCTCCTGGAACTGGATTACAACATTTTGATAATTTTATTAAACAATTATCAATTCCTTTTACGATTATACCTGTTTTTGAAACATTGTCATTAAAATGATGTCTTGTATGTAATTCTTCAATTTTTTCTTCAATCTCAGTGTTTGGCTTTGTTTTTCTATATTCTTCTAATACTTTTGATAATACTTTGGTGGCTGTTATTGACCCAAATCCTACTGCTGCATACATATCATCTATGGTTTTAAATGAATATTTTTGTAATGTTGATTCTATATTTTTATTTGTTAATAGTTCATCTGAGTTTAATCTTATACGTTTTAATTCACGTGATATTATTTCTTTTCCACGTTCTATGTTTAAGTCTCTTTCATTTTTCTTAAACCATTGTTGTATTTTAGTTTTTGCTGATGAGCTTTTTACAAATTTTAACCAATCCCTACTTGGCCCTTTACTATTTTCATTTGTCATGATATCAACAATATCACCGTTGTGCAATGTCGTGATGATTGGCATCATTTTACTATTTATCTTGGCTCCTACCATTTTGTTTCCAATATCGGCGTGTATTGAGTACGCAAAATCAATTGGTGTTGCTCCTTTTGGCAATGTTTTTATTTGACCTTTTGGTGTGAAAACATATACTGAATCTTCGACTAATTCTGTTTTTAATGTTGACATGAATTCATCTGGATTTTGCATATCTTTTTGCCATTCCAAACTTTCTCTTAACCATGCTAATTTGTCTTCTTTTACTGTTACATTTTCTTTTTTACCATGTAGAAAACTTTGCTCTTTGTATGCCCAATGTGCTGCAATACCGAATTCAGCTATTCTGTGCATATTATATGTTCTAATTTGTACTTCAAATGGAGTTCCGCTTGGTCCTAATAATGTTGTATGCAATGATTGATACATGTTTGGCTTTGGTACTGCTATATAATCTTTAAATCTACCTGGCATTGGTGTATATAGTTCGTGTACTACACCTAATGCTGCATAACAATCTTTTACTGAGTTTACCAATATTCTTAATGCAAATAAATCATATATCTGATCAAGAGTTTTGTTATCCCTCTTCATTTTTCTATATATTGAGTATAAATGCTTGGCTCTTCCTGTTATTTCACATACAATTCTTTCTTTTTTTAGATTTATCTTTATTTGGTCTACTATTTGATCAATAAATTTTAATCGTTCTTCTCTCTTTTTAGCTATTCCTTCTACAATTTCTCTGTACTCTTCTGGATATAGGTACTTGAATGCTTGATCTTCCAATTCCCACTTCATTGAGAATACACCTAATCTATTTGCTAGTGGTGCATATAAATCTATTGTTTCTTGTGCTATTGCTATTTGTCTATCTCTTTTTAAAAATTTTAATGTTCTTATGTTGTGTAATCTATCTGCTAATTTGATTAAAATTACTCTTATGTCTTTTCCCATTGCTAAGAACATTTTTCTATAGTTTTCTACTTGTTGCTCTTCTGCAGTTACATATTTAATTTTTGCTAATTTTGTAACACCATTTACCATTTCTGCAATTTCTGGTGAAAATTCGCTTGAAATGTCATTTAATGTTACTGCCGTATCTTCTGCTAAGTCATGCATTAATGCTGCACATATTGTTGCATCATCCAAGCCTAGTTCTGCTAATGCATATGCTACTTGAATTGGGTGAATTATATATGGTTCTCCTGATTTCCTTTTTTGATCACCATGATTTTCAAGAGCATATTTATATGCTCTCATGATAAGCTTTGAGTCACTTTTTCTATTGTGCATTTTAGCTTGTTTTATTACATCTTCTATTGTTCTATCTACTAATTCTGACATATAATTGCTCTCCTTTATTTTTATGATTTTCTTATATCTATTAATCTTATTTGAATTGAATCTTTTCCGTTAAATGAATTTATTTCAATATTTCCTATAACATCTATTATATCACCAATTTTGTATTCTGTTGCTAATTCTCCTAAATTAAATCCTATTGCGTCTACTATTTTGTTATTCTTTTTTAGTGATAATCTTAAATGCTTATTTTCTGATAATGTTCTAATTCCATTTATTTCAACTTTTTGGTACATTATTATTGGTTCTGGATTTTCTTCGCCATATGGTTCTAACAATTTTAATGCTTTAATTTTATCTATATCCAAATCTTCCATTGTTAAAATTTCATCTATGTATATTTCTTTTTCTAATTTTGATATATCTAAATTTTCATCAATATATTTACTTATTGATTCTTTAAACTTTTCAAAATTCTCAACTTTTAAACTTAGTCCACATGCCATTGTATGTCCACCAAAACCTAGTAAGTACTCTTTTGTACTTGATATTGCTTTATGCAAATCGAATCCTTGTACACTTCTTCCTGAGCCTTTAGCAATATCATCTTCAAAGCATAATAATATACTTGGTTTGTTGAATTTTTCAGTGATTTTTGATGATACTATTCCTATTACTCCATGGTGCCAACCTTCTTTGCCTAAAATTATACAATTTTTTTCTTCATCTTTCAATTGTGATATCGCTTCTTCATATATCTTATTTCCAATTTTTTGTCTTTCAATATTATATGAATCCAATGTTTCTGATAATCTTTCTGCTTCTTTAAAATCTTTTGTTATAAATAAATTTAATGAATCATATTGATTACCCAATCTTCCTGATGCATTTATTCTTGGTGTGATTCCAAATGAAATTGAGGTTGAATTGAACTCTTTTAGATTTGCTTTTGTTAATAATCTTTTTAATCCTAGATTCTTTGTTTGTTTTACTAGCATTAATCCAAGTTTGACTATTACTCTATTTTCATCAACTAGTGGCACTAAGTCAGAAATTGTTCCTATTGCTACAATGTCTAGATTTTTCAAATAATTTATTGGGTCTAGATTTCTTTTTATTGTTATTGCTTGTGTTAATTTGAATGCTATCCCGCAACCTGCTAATTGATTGAATGGATATTGATTGTCTTTTCGTTTTGCGTCTATTACTGCTACTGCTTTTGGAATTTCTTCACTTGGTTCATGATGATCTGTTACTATTACATCAATGCCCAATTTATTCGCATAATCAACTTGGTTATTTGCAGTAATTCCTGTATCAACTGTTATTATTAAATTAATTCCTCTTTCTTTTATCTCTTCAAGTGCTTTATTATTTATTCCATAACCTTCTTTTAATCTGTTTGGAATATACTTATCAACTTCTATGCCGATATCTTTAAAGAAATTTGTTAAAATTGTTGTACTTGTTATTCCGTCAGCATCGTAGTCACCATAGATTAGAATCTTTTCATTATTTTCTATGGCTTTTTCAATTCTATTAAACGCTTTTTCCATATCGGGTAATAAAAATGGATTATAAAAGTCATCTCTAGTTGGATTTAAAAATTTTCTGATATCATCTTCTTGCATTTCTCTTCCTAAAATATTTCTATTTGAAATAATCTTAGCTGCTAAATTACTTAAGTTAAATTTTTCTTTTAATAATTTTACTTTTTCATTATTAATTTCTTTTACAATCCATTTATTTGTCATTTATCCGCTCCAATACTAATCTACCATCTCTGCAACTTCATCTGTTCTAACGCTTTGCTTTGTTGGTATTGCTGTTATTTTAAATTTAGATGTTTGATCTCCAAATTTTATTTCTACAATATCATTTATTTTTATGTCATAACTTGGTTTTACTACTTTTCCATTAACTGATATTCTTCCATTATCAGCCGCTTCATTTGCAATTGTTCTTCTTTTTATTATTCTAGATACTTTTAAGAATTTATCTATTCTCATTATTCCTCCGTAATTTTTATTAGTTTATTAAATTTTGTTGAATATATAAATTTATTCGTTACTTCTTTTTTCATTGATTTTGATAATGCTTTTGAATATAAATTTAATTGCATTTTATACTTTTCTATTAGCTCTTCCTCTTTTTCTGCATAATCTGTTTTATAATCCACTAAATTTATATTTCCATTCGAATCAATGAAATATAAATCGATTACACCCTGTACTAGTATTTTGTCTTCCTTATTTTCTGAATCTATATACATGAAAAATGGAGTTTCTCTATTAACTTCTTTTGCTTCTTGTAGCATTTTAAATAAATCTGATCTTATATAATTTTCAAATATTTGCTTTCTTTTTATTAATTCCTGTTTTTCAATTGCAGTTATTTTTATATTTTCTAGCATTTGGTCAATATCACTATCTTTTAATTGTTGCATCGCTAAATGTACTAATGTTCCTATTTGTGCTGGTGTTAGTTTGTCTGTTTTATCATCTGTTATTAATTTCTTTATTTCTAGTTTTTTATTGTTGTTATTTTTTAATGCTGTTACAGATGTTTTTGTTATTTCATCTATGGATGCTTGGTGTGAATATTGCCAATTTAACATTTGATCTATTCTTTGATATGCTTCTTCATTTGGCGTTTGTGCTTTTACATATTCTAATAAGTCAAATGTTTCATCTTCTTCAATTTTCATATTTTTATATTTTTCTGCAGGTACTGTATATTCTTTTAGTGGAATTGTGGGATTAAATATTCTTGATAATTCTACCCATTCATACATTCTTTTATATTTTGCTACTAAACTTGGATTTATTTTATTATTAATATGTTCATATTGACTTAATGCATTTTTTAAATCATCCTTTGTTTTTTGTGCATTTCTTTCAACACCTACTAATACTAATTTTTCTTTTGCTCTAGTTAATGCTACGTACAAAATTCTCATTTCTTCTGCTAGCATTTCTTTAAAACTTTTTATTTTTAATGCTCTTTTACTTATTGTGTCATACTCTGATATTTCATCTATATATTTTATCCCAAATCCTAAATCTTGATCATATGCAATTTTAGTTTTATAATCTGATTCGTTTACTCTTTTAGTAATTCCTGATACGAATACAATTGGAAATTCTAGTCCTTTGCTTTTATGGATACTCATAATCTTTACTACATCGTCTTTTTCGCCAACCACTTTTGCTGATTCGAATTCATTATTGGTTTTAGTGATTTTCTCAATAAATAGTATGAAGTTAAATAATCCTTTAAAGCTTATTTGTTCATAATTTTTAGCTGTTTCGAATAATTTTTTTAAATTTGCTTGTCTAGTTTTTCCTCCTGGCATTAATCTCACATAATAAAAGTATCCTGTTTCCATGTAAATTTTCCAAATTAATTCATCAAGCGGCATACTTAATGAATCGTTTTTGAATTTTTTTAACATTTCTATAAATCTGATTGCTTTTTCATTTTTTGATAATTCTAATGCTTTATAAAATTTTCTTTCTTTATCCAATAATCTGATTTCTAATAATTCATTATCATTTAATCCTATTATTGGAGATCTTAATACCGTAATTAGTGGAATGTCTTGTAATGGATTATCTATAATTTTTAAGAATGATAGTATTGTGTTTATTTCGATTGAGTCAATGTATTCACTTGCTGCGTCTGAATATACTGGTATTCCTCTTTCTGATAATTCTTTTTCATATACTGGAGCACTTGACTTAACACTTCTTAACAGAATTGACATGTCACTATATTTGAATCCTTGTTTATGAAATTCTTTTATTTTTTCTGCTATTAGTCTTGCTTCATATGCACTATTCTCAATGATTTCTTTGTCTTCATTTACATCTTCTTCATTTTCTGTTTTTTCTTCGATTTCGCCATCTATTTTTTCTTCATTTTTATCTATAATATACATTTCTGAGCTGTAATCGCTTAATTTATTTTCTTTGAACTCACTACCTTGATTTAAATATTCTTCTTGATTATATTCAATTTCTCCGAATTCTTTGCTCATTATACTTTGAAAAATTATATTTGTTGTTTCGAGTACTTCCAATCTACTTCTAAAGTTTTTATATAGTAGGATCTTTGTACTTTCTTCTAATTTATCGTCATTTTTTTGTACTTTTTGGTAATTTATATATTTATCTATAAAAATATTTGGTCTTGATTGTCTAAATCTATAAATACTCTGTTTAACATCACCTACCATGAAGGTGTTTTTTCCATTTGATACACTTGTTAGAATTTTTTCTTGTACTTCATTTATATCTTGGTATTCATCAATTAGTACTTCATCAAATTGATATTTGTTTGCTATTTCTGTTTTTTTATTATTTTCATCAACTAATAATTTTAAAGATAAATGTTCTAAATCTGAATAGTCTATTATATTTTTTTCATGTTTTGCTTCAGTATACCTACTATCAAATTCCTCAATTATATTTGCTAAATATTTCAATGTTGGGTACATTTTGTTTAGTTCTGATACTGCATCTTTTTGTGATAAAAATTCTATATTAGTTAGTTTTGATTTAATATTTTTTCTAATCTCTCCAAGCTCTGATTTAATTGCTTTTTCGCCTTCTGAAGCTTTAATATTTCCTACATATCTAGTCCAGGTTTTATTTTTTATTCCTGTTATCATTGTGTCCCATGTTGTTGTATCAATTTTTTCTAAACTTTGAATATCTTCTTCATAGATATCATATACTTTTTCTAGGGCTTGAATTCCTTCTACTTTTAACTTATTTTTCTTTAATTGTTCAATACTGTCAATTATAGTTTCTTTTAAATCTTGATATAATATGTCAGTCCATTTATTAGAGTAATCTTCATTTTTTATTTTTTCTTCAAAATTAAAATCTTCTGCTGATTCTCTAATCCATTTTTTAGGGTTTGGTGTGCATCTACTATATTCATAGATTTTGATTATCAAGTCTTTTAAATTTTGATCATCACTGTATGTAGTATATTTTCTTATTAAATCCAAGAATTCTTTATCATTATTTTCATACTTTTCTTCAAATATTGATTCTATTACTTCTTGTTTTAATATTTCTATTTCTGCTGTATCACCTATTCTAAAGTTGGCTGGCATTTCTAATAAATAAAAATTATTTTTTATCATATTTAAGCAAAATGAGTGAATTGTTGATATATTGGCTCTGTTTAATAGTGAAATTTGTCTTTGAAGATATGCATCATCAGGTGTTTCGTCTATTTTTTTATACAATGCTTTTAATAATCTTTGCTTCATTTCGCTTGCTGCTGCACTAGTGAATGTTACTACTAATATTTTATCTACATCTACTTTTTCTTCAATTACTTTTGTTATTATTCTCTCTACTAAAACAGAGGTTTTACCACTTCCTGCTGCTGCAGACACAAGAATATTTGCACCTTTTTTGTTGATTGCTTGTAATTGTTCTTCTGTCCAGCCCATTGTAAAACCTCCATCTGTTTTTATTTAATTAACTTTATCCGATATTATTTGTTTTCCGTTTAAAAAATCCTTTACATTCATTTTCTTTGAATTTTCAGCTTGTATTTCTAAAACTTCTACTGCATTTTCACCTGATTTAATTATTAATTGTTTTTTTGCTTTTTCTATAATTGTTCCTGGCTCAGTATTATCTCTATTTAATATAACTTGAGTTTTCCATATTTTTATTTTTTTATCATCTATATATGTGTATGCTCCCATTATAGGATTTAGTCCTCTCACTAAATTGTGAATTTCGTTTGCTGACTTTCTCCAATCAATTTTTGACATTTCTTTATTTAACATTGGTGCTATTGTAAAATCTTCTGATTGTTTTTGTGCGCCAATCTTTTCTTTCAATTCTTTTATATTGCTTACTTCATCTTTAAATTTTTGAATTTTATTTATAGTTTGTACTAAAAGTTGTGCGCCAATTGTTGATAATTTGGTCCATAGTTCGCCTGTTGTTTCATTTTCTCCAATTTCGACTTCTTCTTTAAGAATCATGTCCCCTGTATCCATTCCTGCATCCATAAACATTGTTGTGATTCCTGTTTTCTTATCACCATTTATTACTGCCCATTGAATTGGTGCTGCACCTCGATATTTTGGTAATAGTGATCCATGTACATTTATTGCTCCATATTTTCCTATTCCCAAAATTTTTGTTGGTAATATCTTTCCATATGCTACAACACATAGTACGTCTGGATTTAATGACTTCATTTCTTCATAAAATTCTTCATTATTTTTGATTTTTACTGGTTGAAATACTTTTAATCCTTTTTCTAGTGCGTATTCTTTTACTGGTGTATATATCATTTTCATGCCCCTGCCTTTGGGTTTATCTACATTTGTTACTACACCTACGATTTCAAATCCATTGTTATATAATGCGTCTAAGGATTCTTTTGCGAAATCAGGTGTTCCCATGAATAATATTTTCAATATTCTACCTCTTATTTATGTTCTTTGTTATCTATAATTTCATCAATTTCTTTACAAATCTCTGATAATTCTCTATTTGAATTAAAGTTAATTACTTTTATATTTTTTGTTTTTTCTTCTATCTCTTTTGCTAATTCTTTATACATGTTTTGTTGTTTTATACTATTTTCAACATTAAATTTAGCATATTTTATTTCTGCTTTTCCTTCTCTATTTAGTCTTTTCTCAAATTCTGCTTCATCATCTAAATATAAATTAAAATAATATATTTCAAAGTCTAAGTTGTCTAATTTTTCTAAAAATTTATTATAACTCTCTGTGAAGCTATATTCTTTGAATCCAAGTCTGCAATATGCTTCTTCTGAAAAAAATGTTCTGTCAAATAATAAATTAATATTTATATTCTCTAGTTTTTTCATATATTCTAGTAATGTTTCATAATATTTATTTACTTTTTCTAATCCAGCTTTTGTACTGTCTGAAATTCCACTTAGTCTGTATAAATTAGTGTATGGTAATGTGTTTCTTAAATAATCTGTAATTGTTGTTTTTCCTGCACCTTGTGGACCTTCTACTATGATAATCTTTTCCTTTTTCATATATTGCTCCTTTTATTTAATGAAATTTATTTTTGGTTATTTGGATCTATGTATTCCATTGTTCCTGGTTCCATTAGATCTACAAATAATACTCCGTCTAAATGATTAATTTCATGGCACAGTGCTTGTGCTAATAATTCTTTTGCTTTAATTTTAACTTCCTCACCATTTTCATTCAATGCTTTAACAATTACTTCCAATGGTCTATCTACTAATGCAAATTTGTTTGGAAAACTTAAACATCCTTCTTCTACCAGTCTATGTCCTTTTACTTTAAGTATTTCTGGGTTTACTAATTTTAATGGTTCTGTTCCATCATATATATCTATTACTATTACTCTTTTTAAGATTCCTACTTGAACTGCTGATAGTCCTACACCATTTTCTGCATGCATTGTTTCTACCATATCATTCATTAATTCTCTGATTTTATCATCTACTTCTTCTACTTTTCTTGATTTCTTTCTTAAGATTTCATCCCCGTCATATCTTAATTGTCTTATTGCCATATTGATTTTCCTTTCTAGGCCATATTGTTTGGATTTTGCTTTATGCTTAATCTTGTATTTGTTTTTAATTTATAAAATTCTTCTAATGTTTCTTTTAATAATTTATTCATTTTTTCATCATATATGCATTTTATTATTATTCGCCATCTGTATCTGTCATTTATCTTTTCTATTGGACATGGCAGTGGTGAATATAATAATACTCCGAATTTTTCATTTATTATTCTATTTTTTAAATATTGATGTAGTCTTTTTGAATCTCTTTGTATTTCATGCTTATTTAGTGATGAAAAATCTAGCACAATTATATCGCAAAATGGCGGATATTTCAATGTTTTCCTTATCTTGCTTTCTATTTGGTAAAATTTCTTAAAGTCTTGCTCTTTTGCACATTCAATTGCGTAATGATCCGGATTATATGTTTGAATTATTACTTTTCCATTTTGATCTCCACGACCGGCTCTTCCAGCTACTTGAGTTAATACCTGGAATGTTATTTCTGATGCTCTATAATCTCCTATATTTAAACCATTGTCAGCTGATATTACTCCTACTAATGTTACTTTTGGAAAATCATGTCCTTTTACAATCATTTGTGTACCAATTAGAATATCTATTTTATTTTCTTTAAATTTTGTTAGTATATCTTCATGTGAGTGTTTCTTTGTAACAGTATCTATATCCATTCTAATTGTTGAAGCTGTTGGAAATAATTTATGAACTTCTTCCTCTAACTTTTGTGTTCCAGCCCCTGAATATTTCAATTCTTTACTTCCGCAATTCGGACATTTATTTGGTACTTGCTCCTCTAATCCACAATAATGGCATTTTAACTTGTTCTCATCTTTATGGTATGTCATTGATATATCGCATCGCTTACATTTTATTACGTTTCCACATGTTTTGCACATTATAAAATTTGAAAATCCTCTTCTGTTCAAAAATAAAATGGTTTGATTTTTATTTTCTATATTTTTTTTAATTTCATTTTTTAATTTTGTGCTTATCATATTATGATTGCCATTTGCTAATTCATCCCTTAAATCAACTATTTCTACTTCTGGCAATCTTGCATTATTTGCCCTTTTTGTTAATTCTATTAATGTGATTTTTCCTTCTAGTGCATTTTTATATGTTCTGGTATCCGGTGTTGCACTTCCTAAAACTAATTTTATATTTTCTTCATCTGCAATTTTTCTTGCTATCTCCAATGCATCATATTGTGGTGCACTTTCTGATTGATATGATGAATCATGTTCTTCATCTATGATTATTATCCCTAATTCTTTAATTGGGGCAAAAATTGCTGATCTTGCTCCTATTACTATTTGTGCTTTTCCTTCTTTAATTTTATTCCATTGATCAAATCTTTCTCCATTTGATAATTTACTATGTAGTACTGCTATCTTTTCTTTTCCGAATCTTGATCTAAATCTGTCTATTGTTTGTGGTGTTAATGATATTTCTGGAACCAATACGATTGCTGTTTTTCCCTTTTCTAACTCTCTTTTTATTAGTTGTAAATAAATTTCTGTCTTTCCTGATCCTGTTATTCCGTGTAGTAAATATTCTCCTGGTTCATTAATACTACAATATGCATCTTGTTGCTCTATATTCAACTTTAATTCATTTGTTTTTTCTATATTTTTTTCTTGAAATGGATTTCTTTCAATTTGTTTTTCCGATTGTTTTAAATATCCTTTATCCACCAATGTTTTAATAGTTGCTGATGATGCTTTTGCCATGATTTCTATATCTTGAAGACTCATGTTATGATTATCATATAATAATCTTAGAACATCTATTTGTTTATTTCCTCTAATTAATTTATTTTCAATGTCTGTTTCTATTTCTGCAATTTTTTTTGATAATGAATATACATTTAATGTTTTTTCTTTAGTTCTTTTTGTTTCTTCTTTGTTTCCTGTTCCTGGTGGTAGCATTAATTTTAAACATTCTGATAAATTGCAAAAATATCTATTTGACATCCATTGCGCTAATTTAATTCTATTTTCACTTATATTATCTTTTTGAATTTTCACTATGTCTTTTAGTTTATATTCTGACTTGTCTTTAAATCCAATTATTATGCCTTCATCTAGCTTTTTTTGATTTCCAAAATGTACATATACTCTGTCACCCAGCTTGGGTTCTAAATCATCAGGAACATTATAATCAAACGTTTTATTAAGTGTTTTTACATTACTGTTTATTATTATTTCAACAATCATTTTATGCCTTTCTGTTTAATTCATATGCTCTTATTGTATTTTTTAATAACATTGCTATTGTCATTGGTCCAACTCCTCCTGGAACTGGCGTAATGTATGAAGCCTTCTTTGATACTTCATCAAAGTCTACATCTCCACATAATTTATTTTCTTCATCTCTATTCATTCCAACATCAATTACTACTGCATTTTCTTTAACCATCTCTGCTGTTATGTATTTTGAAATTCCAATTGCGCTTACTAATATATCTGCATTTTTGATGATTTCATATAAATTCTTTGTCTTTGAATGGCAAATTGTTACTGTTGCATTGTTTTCTAATAATAATTGCCCCATTGGTTTTCCTACAATATTACTTCTTCCAAGTACTACTGCATTTTTTCCTTCTATTTCGATATTATAGTATTTTAGCATTTCAATAATTCCAGCTGGTGTGCATGTTGCAAAATTTCTATTTTTTCCAATATCTAATAATCCTATATTATAAGGATTAAAACAGTCAACATCCTTATTTTTATCTATTTTTTCAAATGCTTCTTCTTTATTTAAATGTTTTGGAATCGGACATTGTAACAATATTCCATCAACATTTTTATCCTTATTTAATTTATCTATCGTGTTTAATAATTGATCCTGTGAGATATTTTCTGGTAAATTACATTCAATAAAATCCATTCCTATTTCTATACATGCTTTATTTTTATTTCGCACGTAAACTTTTGATGCATCATGATTTCCTACCAATATTACTGCAAGTGTTGGTTTTATTTTTTCTGTTAGCAATTTATTCTTTAACTTTTCTCTAATTTCTTTTGCTATTTGTTTTCCATCTACTAAAATACTCATATTAATCTCCTAAATTCATTTTGTATATTATATAATGTTTTTGTGATTTATAACAGCAAAAAAGCTTAGAAATTATATTAAATTTCTAAGCTTCTTTATTACTTTTTTATTAATTTTTTGACTTAATTTTAAATCTAACTCCAATAACTAATGCTAATCCTATCATTATGCTTATTGTGTAAATTGTATAATTACCTGTTTGTGGTAATGGTTTATTTGGTATCATATCTAAAGCTACTATTGGGCTCTTTGGTGTTTCTTTTGGATCTTGTTTCTTACCATTTTCTTCGTAATTAATTGTTACTTTTTTATTTGTTGGTAAATTAATTCCTATAATTGACTTTTCTATGCTGTCTTTTAATTTTAATGTATATACCAATGTTGCTTCTTCATTTGGTTTTAATTCTGGTATTGTCCATGTAATTGAATTATCATTTTTATCAATTGTTGTTGTTGCTGTTCCTTTTGTTGCTTTTGTTAATTCAACATAATCAAAGTTCTTTACAATGTTATCTGGGAAATAATCTTTTATTACAATGTTTGTTAATGTATATGATGTGATTATTGTTTTTTCTGGTGCAATATCTTTTAAGATTTCTTCTGTTACTGTTTTTGTAATTCCTGAATCTTCAACATAGTATACTGGACCTGCTACTGGTTTTGTTGTTGTTCCAAAGATTTGTTCTGCTTTTTGTTTGTATGTTGGCTTTGGATCTTCTTGTGATATTCTAATTGGTTCATCTTTCATGTCTATTAACATTGAAATTACTTTTGTTCCTTTTGTTTTAACTCTTTCAAGTTCTTTTCTTGTTGGAACTGCAGATTTATCTGAATATGTATCAAATGATACTCCTGATGCTGTATTTGGTATAGCATCTGTTAATACTACAATTGCTTTTTTAGTATTTTTATCTGTTGATGTATCCAATAATTTATCTGCTTTTTGTAAACCTTCTTGAATGTTTGTTCTTGGTCCCATTGAATCTGTTCTAATTGTGTTAATAGCTTCTTTTACTTTTTCCTTATCTATTTCTAATCCTGCTGTAATTTGTTTTGCATCATTTCCTTGTCCTTCTTCTTTAGGATTTGTTGTTGTTGCAAATTCCACTACTCCAACTTTAATTTTTGGATTTCTTTCAAATAAGCTGTCTACTAATTTTGTTGCTGCATCATATACAACTTCTGCTCTTGTTTTTCCTCCAAGTTCTGCTACTTTATTAACTTTCATACTGTTTGAGCCATCTATTAAAAGTACTACTTCTCCAATTTCACCATCTTGGTGCTCAACTTCTACTTTTTGATTGTTTGTTACTTTTAATGTAATGTCTATTGTTTTTTTCTCAGTATCGATTTTTGACATATATTTGTCAAATTTTCCATATTTCCCGAAATCAATATGACCTTTGTTGTCTTCTACTAATTTCATTGTTGTTTTATCTTTACTTACCATTTCTGTTTTTTCTGGTTTTACATTAGCATTATTTGCATTAATTTTTTCTTCTCTTTTTTCTACAATTCCACCATTTTGTGTTGCAAATACAGATGATGTGAAAATTAATATTGCTAATATTACAGATAATGATTTTATTAACTTTTTCATAAAAATCTCCTTTTAAACATTGAACGTTCTTAAACTGATAAAAGTATATCACTTTGTATTTTAATTGTCTACATTATAGTACCTTTTTTTCCATAAATCGGTATCTGAATTTTGTATAATTTAAACATAAAAAAAGGAGGAGCTCATCAGCTCACTCCTTCCGGTTGGTCTTGGTTAATAAGTTGCCGTATATTACTTCTGTTGTGGATCTCCTATCCACTCACCACGACTGTTAACATAGAATTCTCCAATCCAAGTATCCTGAGCCATGGATCCATCAGACTGGAGGTAATAATAGTAATACTTGCCTCCATATTTGAATCGGATCCATGTATTCGCATACATAAAGCCGCTTGGTGCAAAGCAATACCACTTGCCATCTATTTGCAACCAGCCGTTGTAGGCCATCTGACCTCCGTAGTTAGGATCCAAATAGTACCAGCTACCTTTGTACTGAGCCCATCCATAGACCAGACTTCCGTCTGGGTTGTGATAGGTCCAGTAATTTTCTCCGGTCTTGGACCATCCTGAACTGCTTGAACTGCTCGAGCTGCTGGACGTACGCGGCTGGACTGTCTTTCGACTGGTAGTGTTACTAGCATCTTCGCTGTAGCCTGCTGTCACACTTTTTGTAATAGTTTCTCCATCGGCCTTAAGCTTTACTTTTACAGAATCTCCTCGCTTGATTCCTGACCCTGCGAGTATTTCGTCCCAAGTGAGCTCTTCTTGATAGGATCTGATC
>CAURYI010000004.1:0-21468 GCA_963529075.1 uncultured Eubacteriales bacterium | reverse complement strand
AAATGACGCTGTTCCTATAAATATACCTGGATTACATCATAGTTTGAGGCGTAGGGATACAAAATCAATTCAATTAGGTCTTGATTTTTCAAAATTATCAGATTCAAAATATTTAAAAACTTTATTTAATCTACTTTTGGATCAAAACAGAGTGGAACAATATTTGAATAATGGATTACAAGAAAATCCCAAAGTTCCTTGTGGAAATTATATTGGTCAATTGTGTTATATTCCTGAAGAAGGAATTTATAAAAAACAATTTGATATGCATATAGGAGAGATTTCACACAAATCTACTCCACAAGTAAAGAGAAGAAAACAACATCAGTTAAAACTTGAAGAAAGAAAACTTAATTCAATTAAAGAAAAACAAGATCAGATAGCTAAACTACAACAGGAAATTGATGATATTAATTTAAATTAAATGATATATAATAATATAATGTACCCAATTGGAAGCCAATTTTTTAGTATCTATTCCATTGGGTACATTATATTTTTCTATCTTTCTTTATTTTCAGTTTCTTTTGTTTTAAATAATTCCTTGTCTTTTGAGTCTAATATTATGTCTCCAATTGTATCTGAAACAAATTCTTTAAAAATCTCTTCTTTATCTTCATCTTTATCTCCTCTATATATTTCCTCTTTTTTAAATAATGATAACATATTTGATTGATATTTATTTATTGTTAAATTTTCGTTGTCAGAATTTGTAACACTTGGACTTAATACTGAAATATCATTTTTATTAATATTATTTATGCCTTTTCTTGATAAATTAATTATTGCTCTCATCGGACTTGTATCTATATTGCATCCTATTTTTAACATTTCATTTGCAAAAAAATAGAATTCATTATTTTGATTTAATATAGTTTTTGAATCATATATTGATACATTTTTGAATGATTCAAAAAGAAGTTTACCAAAGCTTTGTCCTTGTTTGTCTAATTGTTCTAATATCGCTTTCATGTCTTCTTTAGTTTTTACTAAATTATTTTCTTTAATAGTTTTAATTATCCCAACTACTTTATTCATATTAAATAATCTGTCATCTCTTTGTTCTTCTTCAGATGTTGCATGAATATGAGATTTTATTCCCTCTTTTTTCATTACCTCTGCAAACTGTTTTGCACTTTCATCATCTCCCCAATAGTTACTCCATACTTTTTCTCCACGATATCCTAATTGTGTTAATAATGGTTTTGAATATCCTTTTACAGTTTCTCCTTCATATCCGATTACATGTACTCCTGGGTTAGCTTCTTTAACCATTTTCAATTCATTTTTTGGGCATATAATCCAACTATCTTCTTTTAATTCTATACTTCCATTAGTAAATGTATCTTGTGGTGTTGCAGCTGCAATTTTATTATTTGGTATATCTTTAAGTGGCATCAATATTGAGTATGTACAATGATCCCAATTCCCTCCATCATTTGGATATACTTCGTCATTTATAGCCATATGAACTGTATCTCTTGACGATCTTATTTTATATTTATATTCTTCTCCATTAAGTATTACTGATTGTTCTATTTTGGCATTTGAATCTTTTGATGTTTTTATCATATCTGCACTTGGTGGATATATTGTTTTATGAACCCCAATAAATGATGATTTAGATGTATAGTTTCTTGGATTTTCAATAATTGTTTTGTCGCTATCATTTAATATCGGCTGAATACCATGGCTTTCTAAAAACTGCATAGCTTCTATTGGATTCATTCCTAATTCTTTAATATTTGTCGTATTTTCTAGAGCCTTTATTGTTCCTTCTATATTTGATTTCTTTAAATCTAAATTACTTGCTGAAAAATCTTTTTCAAATTTAGATTTTTTTACTTCTACTTCTTTAGATATTTTTTCTATTAATTTTGGTAATTCTTTGATTCTTTTATGTATTTTTTTTGATTCGTTATATTCTTTTCTTTTTGTAAAAAGTTTTTCGACAATATTAAATCTGTCTTTTTTTATTAAATATCCATCTGAACTAGTTGCTAATTCTCTTTCTAATTTGTTTTTTTCTTCTATTGTATTTAGATATTCCTTTTTTATTTCAAAAATTTGATTATCTATATCTGATTTAACTTTTCTCATTTCTTCTAGTTGAAGTCGTTTTACTTGATCAAACATATTATGTTCCTCTCTTTAAAATTATTCATTAATATTATAATATTTATAATATTATAAAACAAGAAAGCCATCACTAATTGTGATGGCCTTTATTTCTTAATTATTTTACAGCTAATTTTAAATCTAATTTAGATTTTTTTCTGCTTGCTGCATTTTTTGATATTACACCTTTAGTAGCTGCATGATCAACTAATTTCTTTGCTTTATTTAATAATTCTACAGCTGATTTATCTCCGTTTGTGTTAGCTACTTCATATTTCTTAACAGCTGTTTTGTAAGCTGATTTTATCTTATTATTTTCTAAAGTTTTCTTTTCGATAACTTTAACTCTTTTAATTGCAGATTTAATATTTGGCATTTTTGCACCTCCTCTTGGCGTATTTTTATCACTGACTTTGCATATTATAACATAATAATTTATGTTATTCAAGTATTTAGGATTATTTATTTTTTAGTTTTTGTAGGTTTGTCAAACATATATCACACTTTCTTGATACAACTAATATTAAGAAACATATTATTCTATTTATTTAACTTTTATTTCTTAATATATATTTCACCTATATAATTATAAAAATGGAGGGAATTAATTTGATTTATTTAAATGATGATTTAATTATATTCGATTATAAAGATTATAAAAATAATTTTGATATTGTTTAATTTGATTTAAATAAGAGCTTCATGGCTGGTCATTATGCTATATCAATTGATTTTAGAAATGATTTAAAATACTCTATAAAGTGTATTAAGAAATTAATAAAATAAAAAAATTCTCATATCGATTTTTTACTAATATAGATAATTATAATGTGAAATATGTTATTTCTAATTATAATGATGCCATTTTGGATGCTTTAAAAGCTATTGAAATCGTTAATTTAAAAGAGAAGTACACTTTTATTTATGATAGTGTATTTAAGCAATTGGATGGTTTTTGTTATTCTTTTAAAATGAATACTAATTTGTTTTCGACTAATCTTATTAAGAATAAACAAAAATGCAAGTTTTTAGGTGATAATAAGCGTTGTACTACTCAAAAGATCTCTTGCAAACTTTTACTTGTGACTATTTGAAAAAAACTGAAAGTTTTGATATAAAATTAAATGATTTTTTGCTTGTGATGGAATTCTTTAATTCGAAACAAAGATTAATACTAAAATATAATTATTTTAATTCTAAAGAAGAGATTATTGATAAATTGTTGGAAAAATCTAAAATGCCTTTGGCTTTATACTATTATTATGATTATTATAGAATTTAGTCCAAAAAATAAACCCATTGTTTAATTTTACTCTGGGTTTATTTTTTGTTATTCTTTTATTTTTAGTTTTGTTATTATCGGCATTAACTCTTGATTAATTTTATTTACTTCTTCTGAATTTCCTTCTATTGCTAAAACTTTCATTTTAGGATTAGTGTAATCATCTATTTCAAATTTTACATTTTCTTTTTGATATGTGTATCTTGTTCTTAGTAATTCTTTATCTACTTTAAGATTTAAAAATTCTATTAAAGTTTTAACAAATTCTTTATTTTCATTGTTCAAGTTTAGAATATCTGTTTCTTTACGTATTTTTAACTCTTGGTTTGTTTCATTATTTTCTTTAAAGTCTAAATATTTTGTTATTGTATGTTTTAAGTTGTCTTCTTCAATTGTTATTCTTGCCATTATGTATGTATCATTTTTATATAATGTTCTTTTTTGTGTTGTTTCACTGATTTTTATGAAATTATTTAATTCGCAATATTGTATAAATTCTTTTATACTGGTTACTTTATAACTATATTCGTATTCTTTTTTCATCTTCTCTCCAACTAAATTATTTATTTAATTCTTCTAAGAACATTTTGTTCAACATTTGTGGATTTGCTTTTCCCTTTGTTTGCTTCATTGCTTGTCCTACTAAAAATCCTAATGCTCTGTCTTTTCCTGCTTTATAGTCTTCTATTGATTGAGGATTGTTTGCTAGTACTTCTAATACTACATTTTTGATTTCTGATTCATCTGAAATTTGAATCCATCCATGTTCTTTAATAATTTCTTTTGGTGTTTTGATTTCATCAAACATTATTTCTAGAACATCTTTTCCAATCTTTGTGCTTATTGTTCCATTATCTATTATTTCTACTAGTTCGGCTAGATTTTCTGCACTGAACGGTATTTTTTCTGATGGTAATTCTTTTTCATTTTGAATTCTTGCTATATCTGAGGTTAACCAGTTACATACTGATTTATAGTTTCCACAGATTTTTCCAGATTGTTCAAACAGGTCTGATATTGCTTTTTCTGAAACTAGTGCTTTGGCATCTTTTTCAGATAATCCCAGTTCTTGCATGTATCTTTCTTTTCTGCTTTCTGGCATTTCTGGAAGATTATTTTTTATGTTACCAATATATTCTTTTGATAATTTAATGGCTGCTAAGTCTGGCTCTGGAAAATATCTATAGTCTTGTGCATCTTCTTTGTCTCTCATGGAAAAAGTTCTACCTGATACATCATCCCATCTCATTGTTTCTTGATATACAGTTTCACCTGATTCATATGTTTTTATTTGATCTTCAATTTCAAATTCTATTGCTCTTTGAATTGATTTAAATGAGTTCATATTTTTCATTTCATGTCTTTTCCCAAATGGTTCATTTGGTTTATGTACTGAAACGTTTACGTCTGCTCTAAATGATCCTTCTTCCATTTTACAATCCGATACTTCGATATATTGCAGGATTGATTTTAATTTTTTCAAATATCTATCAGCTTCGCCTGATGATCTAATATCTGGCTCTGATACAATTTCAATTAATGGAACTCCTGCTCTGTTTAAATCTACTAATGCTCCACCTGCAAATTCATTATGATTCAATTTTCCTGAGTCTTCTTCTATGTGTATTCTTAAAATTCTTATCTTCTTTGGATTTCCATTATCATCTTCAATTTCAATGTATCCATTATTACATAACGGTTTATCAAATTGTGATATTTGATATGATTTTGGTAGGTCTGGATAAAAATAGTTTTTTCTATCATTTTTACTATCCATTGAAATTGAACAATTTAGTGCTAGACCTGCTTTTACTGCATATTCAACAACTTTTTCATTCAATACTGGCAAAGTTCCTGGTAATCCCATACATATTGGACATACTTGTGTGTTTGGAGCTGAACCAAATTCTGTTGAACAATTACAGAATATTTTTGTTTTTGTTGATAATTCTGCGTGTACTTCTAATCCAACTACTACTTCATAGTCATTGTTTGACATTTTGTTCTCCTTTATTTTTTAAATTCTGGTTTATAATTTTCTCTAAATTTAATTTGTTGTTCTATAGCATATGCAGCGTTTAGAATTTTTTCTTCTTGGAATCTATTTCCTATTAATTGCATTCCTATTGGCATGTTATTACTATCTACTCCACATGGAATTGAGATTGCTGGTACTGATGCAATATTTATTGATACTGTACAAATATCTGCTAAATACATTTCTAGTGGATTGTTTGTTTTTGACCCTATATCAAATGCTGTTGTTGGCGCTACTGGTGTTAATAGTACATCATATTTTTTGAAACATTCATCAAATTTATTTTTTACATATGTTCTTACTTTCTGTGCTTTTTTATAGAATGCATCATAATATCCTGATGATAGTACATAAGTTCCTAAGATTATTCTTCTTTTTACTTCTTTTCCAAATCCTTCTGTTCTTGATTTTACGAATAATTCTTTTAAATCTTTATAGTCTTTTGCTCTATATCCATATCTGATTCCGTCAAATCTTCCTAAGTTTGAGCTAGCTTCTGCACAAGCAATTATATAGTATGCTGCTAATGATGATTCTGATACATCTAGTGAGCATTCTTCTACTATTGCACCTAGTTTTTTGTATTCTTCGATTGAGTTTTCTAATGATTTTTTTACTTCTGGATTTATTCCTTCTCCAAAAAATTCTTTTGGTACTCCTATTTTCATTCCTTGGATTGAATTTTTTAGATTTTTTGTGTAATCAATTTTTTCCTTTTTTACAGAGGTTGAATCGTTTTCATCATGTCCTGCTATTATATTTAATAATAGTGCTGCATCTTCAACATCTTTTGTCATTGGTCCTATTTGATCTAGAGATGATGCAAATGCTACTAATCCTGATCTACTTACTAATCCATAAGTTGGTTTTAATCCAACAATTCCACAAAATGATGCTGGTTCTCTGATTGATCCACCAGTGTCTGATCCCAAGGCCCATGGTACTAAGTTAGCAGCAACTGCTGCTGCGCTTCCTCCTGATGATCCTCCTGGAACTTTATTCAAATTCCATGGATTTCTTGTTATTTTGATTGCTGAATTTTCTGTCGAACTTCCCATAGCAAATTCGTCCATATTTAGTTTTCCTAATATCGGCATGTTTTTTTCTTTAATTTTTGTTATTACAGTTGCGTCATATGGTGATACAAAGTTTTCTAACATTTTTGAAGAACATGTTGTTTTAATTCCTTTTGTACAGATATTATCTTTTATCCCAATTGGAATTCCTGCTTCTGGGTTCTTTGATTCTGCAATTGCTTCGTCTAAACGTGTACTTACAAATGCGGCTACTTCTGGCTCTTTTTCATTGATTCTATCTGCATATGCTTTTGTTATTTCTTCAATTCTTGTTTCTTTGTTTTTTACTTTTTCCATTAATTCGTGAACTGTTAAGTCAGTTAATTCCATTAATGTTCCTCCTCTATTTTAAAGTACCTTTGGTATCTTAAACATATTTCTATCTACTTCTGGTCCGTTTTCCATCATTTGGTCTATATTGTCAAATTGTTTTACTTCATCTTTTCTAAATACATTGAACTCTTCTGTTGCTCCAATTGTTTCATCTAGTTTTCTTACATCTATTTTATCAATTGTTTCTGTATAATTTAAAATGTCTTCAAGATTTTTTAAATATTCTTCAATTTCATTTTCTTTTATTTCTAAATCTGATAATTTAGCTATGTGCAATAATTCTTCTTTGCTTATCTTCATTAAGGTTTTCCTCCTTTTTCATATTTCATATTATACACTTGATATGCTTATTTTTCAAGGGTTATGGATTGTCTTTGTTTAATTATTTTGACATCAAAAATGGCCTAGATGCACTAGACCATTTGCTTTTATCAATATTATGGAGTTAATCGTTCTGGACCACGGAATAAAAACATTGCTTCTTTCAAACTTGGTAATTCTAATAAATTCATTATTATTCTATCAATTCCTATTCCAAATCCTCCGTGTGGTGGACAACCATATTTAAAAAATTCTAAATAAAACTCCACATCTTTTTCTAATCCTTTTTCTTTAGCTTGTTCTTTTAATATTTCATATCTGTGTTCTCTTTGTGCACCTGTTGTAATCTCTACGCCTTTCCATATTAAGTCATAGCCTTGTGGAACTCCATTTTTTCTTAGATGATAGAATGCTCTTTTCCTTTTTCCGAAATCTGTTACAAATATGAATTCATGATTATATTTATCTTTTGCTAATTTCGCTAATAATTTTTCCGCCTCTGTTGTTAAATCATCTTGTTCTTCTTCAGGACATTGATAATTATATCTTTTATTTAATTCTTCATAAACATCTTTCAATGTCATTCTTGGAAACGGCAAACTTGGAACGATTATATCTACATTAAAATATTTTTTGATTTCTTCTTCATATTTTTCTTTAACCTTATTTAAGGCAAAATTTATCATTTCTTCTTCCATAATCATAACATCTTCATATTTATCAATGTTTGAGAATTCTAAATCAAATCCTGTAAATTCCGTTGCATGCTTTCTTGAGTGTGATTTCTCTGCTCTAAAAACAGGCCCACATTCAAAAATTCTGCCAAGCCCTGAGGCAATTGCCATTTGCTTATAAAATTGAGGACTTTGTGCCAAATATGCTTTTGAATTGAAATATTTAACTTCAAATACTTCTGATCCGCTTTCGCTTGCTACTCCAATTAATTTTGGTGAGTGTATTTCTATAAATTCTTTTTCTATTAAAAACTCTCTACACGCATTAACAAATAGTGTTTGTATTTTTAACATTATTTGATTTTTATCTGTTCGTAAATCAAGCCATCTATAATCTAATCTTGTATCTATAATTGTTTTTTCATCAATTGGATTTGCTTCTGCATAACTTGTTACTTCAACTTTATTTACTTGTACTTCTTTTCCTCCAAGTTTTACACTATCATTTTCAATTAATTCCCCCTCAACAACAACTGTTGCTCCTGGAATTAATTTAGAGAAAACTTCACCCACTTCTGGAAATTTAATTTTATCAATAAATAATTGAATTTTTCCAGAAAAATCTTTCAATATTACAAATTGCATTGATTTCTTATCTCTAATTGTTTCAATTATTCCATGAAATTTAACTTGTCCTTTTTGTAATTTTTTTATTTGAGATATCATATTATTTCTCCTTTTGTAATATCTTTTATAATTCTTCAGCTTTTTTCTTACTTATTTTTTCTTCTTCAAGAGCTAGTTCTACAGGATTAGTAATCCCTAATTTGTTTGCAAGCATTATTACTTTCTCCATTCATTATTTACTTTTAGTTGACTTTTTTGAGGTTGCTTTTTTTGTTGTAGTCTTTTTAGTTGCAGATTTCTTTGTAACTGTCTTTTTGCTTGCTTTTTTCTTTGTTGTTGTTTTTAATTCATCATCATTTTCTGACGGTGTCCATACTTCTCCGACTTTTGGAGCATTCCAAGAAATGTATTTACATGATGTTTCATCATTATGATTATTACTGCAGATATAGTAGTTGCGTCCTCTTTTTGTTTTGCGAACATAAACTTCTGCTCCACATACTGGGCATGGGTTTGCAGCTTTTTCTACAAATGGTTTTACATTTTTACATTCTGGATAGCCACTACATGCTAGGAATTTTCCATAACGTCCGTATTTTATCGCCATTGGCTTTCCACATTTTTCACACATAATGTCAGTTAATTCATCTTTTAATTCAACATGTTCAAGCTCTTCATCTACTTTTGCTAATTCTTTTGAAAATGGTGCATAAAAATCTCTTATAACCTTTTTCCATTTTTCTTTTCCTTCTGCTACTGCATCTAACTCGTTTTCTATTCCAGCTGTAAACTCGACATTTACAACATCTTTGAAATTCTCTACCAATAGTTTGTTTACAATTTTTCCTAGATCTGTCGGAACTAATTGTTTCTTTTCACGTTTTATATATCTTCTATCTACAATTGTTGAAATTATTGTTGCATATGTACTTGGGCGTCCAATACCGTTTTCTTCAAGTGTTTTTACAATACTTGCTTCTGTAAATCGAGCTGGTGGCTCTGTAAAGCTTTGCTTTGTGTCAATTCTATCTTTTTTCAATTCCTCATTTTCAACTAATTCTGGAATTGATTCTTCCCTATCTTCGTTTGAATTGTCGTCAGTATCTTCTACATACAATGTCATGAATCCTTTAAATTTTAAAGTTTGTCCATTTGCTTTAAAATTGTATACTTTGTTTGATACTTCTGAATCAATATTTACTGCAACTGTATCATAGATTGCTTCTGACATTTGGCTGGCTAAAAATCTATTATAGATTAATCTATATAGTTTGTATTGATCTGGTGTTAGATTTTCTTTTATTTTTTCTGGGTTTAAGTCAATATTAGTTGGTCTAATACCTTCATGTCCATCCTGTGCATCGCTTTTAGTTCTATAATATCTATTTTCATAATATTTGTCACCGTATTTAGCTGTTATTACCGCTTTAGCAGCTGCTCTTGCTTCTTCTGAAATTCTCGTTGAATCTGTTCTCATGTATGTGATTAAACCAATTGTGCCTCTACCTGTTACTTTTACACCTTCATATAATCCTTGTGCAACTTGCATTGTTTTACGCAATTGGAATCCTAATTTTCTTGCTGATTCTTGTTGCATTGTTGAGGTTGTAAATGGTGGTGCAGGGGTCTTCTTTCTTGTACCTTTTTTAATGTTTGTTACTACATATTTTGATTTTTCAATATCTTTTAAAATTTCATCTACTTCTGGTTTTGAATGTAATTCAATCTTTTTGTTATTAATTGTAGTTAAATGTCCTTGAAACATTTTTCCTTTTTTATCAAAAATTGCATAGATATTCCAATATTCTTCTGGAATAAATTTCTCTATCGCTTCTTCTCTTTCACATATCAATCTTACTGCTACTGATTGAACTCTTCCTGCTGATAAACCTCTTTTTACTTTTTTCCAAAGCAATGGGCTTATTTGATATCCAACGATTCTATCTAATACACGTCTTGCTTGTTGTGCATCTGTTGTATCTAGATTGATTTTTCTTGGATTTTTTATTGCTTCTTTTATACATTTTTCAGTTATTTCATTAAATGTTACTCTGCATAAAGCATCTGTCGGTATGTCCAATATATATGCCAAATGCCAAGCAATTGCTTCTCCCTCACGATCGGGGTCGGTTGCTAGATATATTTGTTTAGCTTTTTTTGCTTCTTTTTTCAATTCATTTATTAGAGGGGCTTTTCCACGAATATTTATATATTGTGGTTCAAAGTCGTTTTCAATATCTACTCCTAATTTTGATTTTGGCAAGTCTCTTACATGTCCTACTGAGGCTACTACTTTATAAGCTTTTCCTAAAAACTTTGATATTGTGTGTGCCTTTGATGGTGACTCGACTATTACTAATTTATCTGCCATTTTTATTCCTCTCTTATTTTACGATTGTGTTATAAATTTTGTCTTCTACATTTTCTATTGATAATTTTCTTGAATTTTCTGACATTTCCTTTAATTTTTCTTTATCAGAGATTAATTCTTCTATTGTTTTATTTAATATATCAGTATTTAGCTCGTTGTCAAGTATTACTTTTGCTGCATGTGCTTTTTCTAAGGCCCTTGCATTATATTCTTGATGATTTTCTGCCGCATGTGGGAATGGAATTAATATTGCTGGCTTTCCTACATTTTCAATTTCTATTATTGTCATTGCTCCACTTCTTGATACAATTAAATCGGATATGTTTATTATTTCTCCTAAATTATATAAGTATGGATATATTTTGACATTTTTAAGATTTTCTATATCTTTTCCATTTTTACTTATAATTTCTTTTACTGACTCATAATTATTTTTTCCTGGTACCCAGATTATTTGATAATTATTTTCTTGTAACACTAAATTTTCTAATGCAGTATTTATACTCTTAGCACCTTGACTTCCACCAAATACTAAAACAATTGGTAAATCTGGATTTAATCCTAATTCCAATACTTTTTTTCTTCTTTCTTCGGCTGTGAAGTTGAGATTTTTAGTATTTGACGGTGTACCTGTTACTATTGTATTTACCTTTGGGCTTAATTTTACTTTTGCTTCATTGAATCCTAACATTATGCATTTTGCTTTTTTGGACATTAATTTTGTTGCTATTCCTGGTAATACATTACTTTCATGAATCATGTATGGTATTTTCAACTTTTGTGCTGCTCTACATACTGATAATGTTATGTACCCACCTGTTCCAATTACTAAGTCCGGCTTAAATTCTTTTAAGATTGTTTTTGCTTCACTTATAGAGTGAATTGTTTTCATTAATCTTTTTAAATTTTCGATTGTTGGCTTTCTGTATACGCCGTATGCTCCAATGTGCTTTATCCCATAACCGGCTTTAGGAACTAGATCATTCTCTAGTCCCCTATCCGTCCCTATAAATATGATTTCTGAGTTTGGCTGCTCAAATTTTATTTTGTTAGCTATTGCTATTCCAGGATTTATATGTCCACCTGTTCCTGCTGCTGCAATGACTACTCTCATTGATTCGCTCCTTCTTGAACTTCTTCTGTTTTTTCTTCTACTTTGGCATTTCTTGATATTCCTAGCAGGATTCCAACTGATCCTAATAATATTATTAATGATGTATTTCCATAGCTTAGGAATGGTAGTGATATTCCCGTATTTGGTATTGTGTTCGTTACAACTCCAATATTTAAAAACGCTTGTAGTATTATTAAACTTGTTATTCCTGTTGCTACTAATTTACTAAATCTATCTTTAACTCTTGCTACAATTAAATATCCTCTTATAGCAAAAGCTACAAATAGTGCAATTACTACTATTGCTCCTATTAATCCTAATTCTTCTGCAATTATCGCAAAGATAAAGTCGTTATGTGCTTCTGGTATGTATAAATATTTTTGCTTACTTTTTCCCAATCCTACACCAAACAATCCACCTGCTGAAATTGCGTACAAACTTTGAACTGTTTGATATGATATTTTTATTGGGTTATCACCTTCCCATGTATGTAGCCATGCTGCTAATCTGTTTCCTCTAAATCCTTTTATTATTGTGTCTTTAAAAATTATAAATCCTCCTGATAATAAAGCTGCAAAGATTCCAAATCCTTTTACTAAATCGGACATTTTTATTTGACTCATTACAGTGATTATCATTACTACTGCTGTTACAATTATAGCTGCACTGGCATGGTTTTGTACTTTAACTAAAAGTGCAACAATTGGTATGATGAAAACAAATGGTTTTATAAAATAGTTTTTAAATTGTGTTAAATCGATTTTTGGATCAGTATAATATCCTGAATATGCAAGTATTAAAAACAATTTTGTAAATTCTGATGGTTGAAATGTGATAGGTCCAAATTTTAGCCATCTGGTTGCACCTTTGGCTCCTGTTCCTAACCCTGGAATTATTACGATGAATGCGCTGATTAGTGCTAAACCGAAAAATATCCAATATTTATTTTTTGCTTTTGTAATATCCAGCTTTGATATTAAGAACATAAGGATTAATCCTCCAATTGCTCCCAACACTTCTTTATTAAAAAAATAATAACTATTATTATAATTAATTAAAGCTGATGGTGCACTGGCTGATAAAACCATTACTAATCCTATTAAAGTTAATATTATAGTAATAGTTACTAGTATATAGTCCAGCTGTGATTTTGTTTTTATATCTTCAAAATTTACTATTTTTTTATTAGTTTTTTCATGTTTTATTGTTTTTGCCAAAACTAACCCTCTCTTCTTTTGCTAAATTATTAATAGGCCTATTCCACAAGCTACTAGTGTTACTGCACAGAAAACTATTACAACTGTGGTTTCCTTCCATCCACATAATTCGAAATGATGGTGGATTGGTGACATTTTAAATAGTCTCTTCTTTGTTTTTTTATAATATAAAACTTGTAAAATTACTGATAGTGTTTCTGCTATTGGTATGATTGCTATTATTATTAATAATAAAGGTATTTTTAAATATAATGCTATTCCAGCTATTGCACCTCCAAGTAGTAATGAACCAGTATCTCCCATGAATACATGTGCTGGATATATATTAAATAATAAGAATCCTAAACTAGTTCCCATTATTATTGATCCAAATATTGTTGTTTCCTTTATATTCCACATTATTGAAATTATTGTTAATGTGGCTATTATCAATGTTGTTACACCTGTTGATAATCCATCTATTCCGTCTGTTAAGTTTACAGCATTCGTTGTTCCTAATATTACTAATAAAGCAAATATTATATATAACCATACTGGCATTGTCACAAATTTATTTAAAAATGGTATATATATATCTGTTCCATTTTTAAATAATGTTATTAATAAAATGATGTAAATTATTGATATTATTAATAAACCTGCCATTTTTGCTTTTGGACTTAGTCCGTCCGTATTTTTTTCGACTACTTTTTTATAATCGTCAATAAATCCTATGAGACCAAATCCCAATGTTACAAATATCATTGGGAGTAGTCTTGTTGCTATTTCTGGTTGATCTTTGGCATAGTCAAAAAATAAGAATGCACTTAATATTAGGGTTGAAATTATCATTATAATTCCACCCATTGTTGGTGTTCCTGATTTTCCTAAATGCGATTGTGGACCATCTTCTCTTTCAGATTGTCCTGCTTTTAGTTTTCTTAATATTGGTATTACTACAAATGCTATTACTATGCTTGTAAAAAATGATAGTAGTAATATCTTTATATGGAAACTCATTTAATTATTTTCCTCCTTTGGAATCAGCTTTTACTGAATTCTCACTATTTTTTGCTTCTTCCATACCGTCAATAATTTCTTTTATGATGATTCTTTCATCATATGGATGTTTTTCATGGTTTATTTCTTGATATGTTTCATGGCCTTTTCCTGCTAATACGATTAAATCGTTTTTCTTTGCCATTTTTATTGCTTTTTTAATTGCTTCTGTTCTATCAACTATTACTTCATATTTTCCTTTTGTCTTTTTTATTCCTTCTTCAATTTGATCTACAATTATTTGTGGATCTTCTGTTCTAGGATTGTCAGAAGTTATTATTGTATAGTCTGCAATTTTTCCTGATATTTCACCCATTGCTGGTCTTTTTGTTGCATCTCTGTCTCCACCGCATCCAAATACTGAAATTACTCTTCCTCTTGTATATTCTTTTACTGATTGTAAAATACTTTCTAAGCTTTTTGGTGAATGTGCATAGTCTACCATTATTGTTAAACTTAATTTATTATCAACTAATTCATTTCTTCCTGGTACCCTAATTGTTTCTAAACCTTCTTTTATCTTTTCAATGTCGCATCCTAGTCTTAGTGCTATTGATAATGCTGCCAATGTATTGTAAACACTGAATCTTCCTGGTATTCCTGTTCTAATTCTTTCGTTTTTATTATTTACTCTTACTCTAAAATCAACATATGAGTTTGTTATTGTTATGTCTTTTGCTAAAATATCGCATGCATTATCAATTCCATACGTTTGAATATTTCCATTATTTATAATTCCTGGAACTAATCTTGTTTTTAAATCATCTGCATTTACATATCCATATTTGCATATTTCAAATAATCTTACTTTTGAGTTGAAATAATCTTCCATGTCTGGGTGTTCATTTTTACTAATATGATCTTCTGATAAATTTGTGAATACTCCTATATCAAAATCACTTCCATCAACTCTGTGTAATTTCAAGCTTTGTGATGATACTTCCATTACTACTACATCGCAATATTCATATGCCATTTTAGCAAATATGCTTTGTAGATTTACACTGTCAGCTGTTGTTCTATCACTATCTTCTAATTTTTTATCTCCAATGTATACTGCTATTGTTCCTAATAGTCCTACTTTTAATCCCTGTTTTTCTAGTAATTGTTTTACCATGAATGATGTTGTTGTTTTTCCTTTTGTTCCTGTAATTCCAACTAATTTAAATTTTCTTGATGGATTGTCATAATAGTTGCATGCACATTTTGCTACAGCTACTCTTGTATCTGGGCATGATACTAATGTTATATTGTCAACTGCTCCTATTTCGCTCAATGTTTTTGCAACATTTACTACTGATTCATCATTTATTAATATCGCTGATGCTCCTTTTACAATTGCATCTTTTATGTATTGATGTCCATCTACTTCAAATCCTTTTATTGCTACAAATAAATCTCCTTGTGCAACTTTTCTAGAATCTGTTTGAATGTTGTTTATTTCAACTTCAATGTTTCCTTTTGCTTTTAATTCTTCAATTCCGCTTAATATTTCTTTTAAATTCATTATTATATCTCCGTTCGTTTTGAGATTAGTTTTTATTAAAATCTTAACAAAAACTCCTTATATATTATAAGCATAAAAACATTAATAAATCAATCAAAATAAGAATGATTTCTATTATTTTTTAGAAATCATTCTTTATTTTTTTACAAATATTTTAATTATTTTTGATATTATACTTTCCTCTGTTTTTAGACTTGCTTGTAATGATTTTACATAGTCCTTTTTATCTAAATTAATGTATACTTTTTGACTATTTGTTAATTTTTGCATTCCAAGTTTTTCTTTTGCTTCTTTTTCTATGTTTGAAATATTCATGTCTCTTTCAATGCTTACTTTTAACTGATCATTTTGCTTTTCTATTTCAATTAAATTTGATTTTAATTTTTCTCTTGTAGCTAATTTTGCATTTAACATTGCATATCTTATACATAGTGTTAATAAAAACGCAAATACTAGTATTGAAACACTTATAGTCTTTGTTGTATTTATTAAAGCGGTGTTTTTATTTACTACTTTTTTCTTTGTTTTATTACTATTTTTTGTGACTTTAACAGACCTAGTTTTACTAGGTTGAATTTTTTTCGGGCTGGTCTCATATTCATAGTAATTAGCCATTTTAGTAGTTACACCTCTTTTCTTTCGAATATTCTTAGTTTAGCACTCTTACTTCTTGAATTTATTTTCAATTCATCGTCAGTTGCTATAATTGGTTTCTTTGTTAATGACTTTCCATAACATATTGGATGACATACACATATTGGTATATCTTTTGGGCAAGTGCATTCGCCTTCAGCTTTTTTAAAAGCATCTTTAACTGCTCTATCTTCCAATGAATGGAATGTTATTACACATAGTCTTCCATTATTTTTTAAGCATTTTATTGATTCAAGTATTGTCTTTTCTAATGGTTCTATTTCATTATTTACTTCAATTCTGATTGCTTGAAATGTTCGTTTTGCTGGATGTCCATCTTTGCCTGCTGGCTTTGACTTTGCAATAATATCAACTAATTGTTTAGTTGTTTTTATTGGTGCATTTTTTCTGTAATTTACTATATTTCTCGCAATTTGTCTTGAATATCTTTCTTCGCCATATTTATATATGATATCTGATAATTCTTTTTCTGAATAAGTATTTATGACATCATAAGCTGAAAATGGTTGTGTTTGATCCATTCTCATGTCTAATTCGTTGTCTGAGTTGTAACTAAATCCCCTATTTCGTTCATCTAGTTGATATGATGATACTCCTAAATCTAATAAAATACCATCTACCTTTTCTATTTCTAATTCTGCTAATATTTCTTTGATATCATCATGATTGCCATGTACTAATTTCTTATTTGAATATTCTTTAAGTTTTTCTGATGCTGCTTTTAATGCATCATCGTCCCTGTCTATCCCTATTAATAGTCCATCTTGTGATAATCTTTTTATTATTTCGCTGCTATGTCCTGCTCCACCCAATGTTCCATCTACATAGATTCCATCCATTTTAATGTTTAAGCCATTCATGCATTCTTCTAGCATTACTGGAATATGTTCAAATTTCAATTCTTTTCTCCAAATTTAGAATTTTTGGTTGGCATATTGCTATGCCAACCTCTTTTGTACATTTGCAATCTTTTGTGTCTTATTCTTTTTTCTTTTGTATTTTTTAAATTTTGTCTTAAGTGTATCTATATAAACTTTTGTAAAAAAGGTTATACCTTTTCAATTCCATTTTATACCACTTTAACTGATTGTAATATATAAAAAAATAAAATGCAATACTTTTTTTGCATTTTATTTTCTTTTAAATTACATATATTATTTTTGTTTTTTATTTTAATTATTTCTTCGATTTATGACATATGTGCTTCCGCAGATAGTTTTGGCAAGGTGTTTCACAGATGCTCCTGCTTCCCCTATTTCTAAAGGGTTTTTAAATTTCCCTTCTTTAACCTCTACGGCTCCAATGGATACAGTTGTCAAGGGGAACTCCTCGATTGTTCCTTTTCTGTTCTCAACTTCTAAAAATCCATTTAATAAGTCTTTTTCATCAAAATAATGTTTCACTTTGTTGTCAAATTCTATAATAATATTTTGACAAACTTCTTCAAAATTTTCGCCTTCTACAATTCCTACAAAGTCGTCTCCCCCTATGTGTCCAACGAAATTATTATCTCCACCTTTAATGTTTAAAATGTTATCTGTTAAAACTTTTGCTGTAAATTTTATTATCTCATCCCCTTTTGAAAAACCATATGTGTCATTATATGCTTTAAAATTATCTAAATCTACATACAACATTGCAAATTTAATGTTGTTTTGTATTCTTCTCTTCATTTCCGCAGTGATTTGGACATTTCCAGGAAGTCCTGTTAATGGACTTACTGTTCTATTTGAATTTAATAGTCTCATTATATTTCTTATGCTCAAATAAATCACTTCTTTGTTATATGGTTTTTTGAAATATAGTTCTATGTCATTATTCAATATTTTAATTTCATGATTCACATCCGTATTTGATGAAATAACAATAATTGGTGTTATTGAATTATTTTCATCACTTCTTATAACTTTTGCTAAGTCGATTATATCGCAAGTCAAACAGTCTTCGTTTATCAATAAAATATCTGGGATATGTTTTAATATCACCTTAAATTCTGATTGATTGAATCTCTTTAATTTTATTCCATGATCTTTTTTAAATTCTGATGTTAAATCATTAAATATTGTTTCATCATTGTCCAATATATATATATCTTTCATTTGTATTAGGCTCCTGTTTCAATTTCTTTAACTTTTTGTTGTCCTTGCATATTTATTACAGTTACTATTATTCTATGTTTTGTTTTACCTACTTCAATTGATGTGTTTACTTCTTTCAAATTTAAAGGTGTATCTCCTGTATTTGAAATAGCTCCATCAACGTTTACTTCTACTTTTGATACTCCAATTTCATCAGTAGCTTTTATATTAAGTATTCCATTTTTTGTTGATAATTCAACTTCTGGAACTAATAATCCTTTTATTGCTTTTTTTATTGTTTCTACATTTTCTTCACCATCTGCTACTTCTATTATTAAAATGTTATTGCCTGCTGGTATATCCAAAGAAAATGTATGCTCCTTTTTACCTTTTTCAAAAACTATTTTTTCTTGTTTTCCTTTTGAAATTATTTCTAGATTTTGTGTTGATGATCCATTCGTTGAAATCTCTCTATATTTATCCCACTCATATGTCATATAAGTTAATTGCGTATCATCTTTAACTGTGATTTTGATTTTTCTTTTATCCGTTTCATCTTGAATAATTGCAATTTCAGGATTTTGGCTATCATTTGATTTCTTTATATATTGTTTTTGGTAATCTCGTTCGTTTCCATAGTAGTCTGTTACTGTTATTTTTAATATATTGTTTCCTTGTGGAATTGTTATAATTTGTTCAATATTTAATTTGTTATTTCCTTGTATTGCTGTTGATTCGCCTTCATTCCATTTATATGATACTAATCTTACCGGCTTTCCCGATTTTATTTTTAGTGTAACTTTACTACCTTGCTTCGTTTCTCTTATTTCTAACTGTTGATCGATTTGTTTTGGTTTTTCAGTTATTTTTCCATAAACACCCATTGAAATCATTGCAATTCCAAATATTAATATAATACTTGCAAACATTTTTACACTTTTATTTATTGCTAATTTGTTTGTTCCTTTGGGATCTATTCCATATCTTGGTGCCATTCCTCTTAAATTTGAACCTTCTCTTAATATCTGATTCATATTTCTCCTTATTTAATTACAAATTTTTTAATTATAATTGTTCCTCCTGTTATTACAATTAAAAATGCGATTATTGTAATTATTATAATTGCTTTGGTATTTTTTTCTTTTTTTATGATAATGATGTCTGAATTATCTTGATCATTTTCTTTATCATTATTATTGTTTGGTTTTGAATTAATATCCGGTGTATTACTATGATTAGCTGCTTGGCCTATTTCTGCTACATTTGACATCATTTTTGAATTTTCAGTTTCTTCCGACCATGTTAATGTAATTGTTGTAGTTTTAGTTTCTCCTGGATTTATAATATCATTTTTCAATTCTTTATTTACTAATCTTCCTTCGATCATTTTCCACTTTGGATTATCTGCAGGATTAAATTTTAATCCTGTTGGAACATAATCAATAATCTCTGTCGCATATCCTGGTATTTCTCCTTGATTTAAAATTGTTATTAAATATTGGATTTTATAAACTGTGTTTTCCAATTCATTTTTATTTTTTTCTATTCTTATTATGTCTTTCGGATTTTGTAAATTAGCTGGATTTATTGTTTCAATTCCATCTTTTATTGTTGATATATTTTGAATATTTAATTTTAGTGCCAGGTCAAAATATTTTTCATATAATTGTTCAATATCTTGGTCATCTTCTCCATCGGTCCATTTACTTGAAGCTGAGTCTTGGTCATCAACTTGATTTCCGCTTGAGTCAGTATCTTCAGCTATTTCTGCTTTATTTATTATTATTCTATTTTGTGGTACATTTTCTTTTATTCTAAATTCAATTTCTACCTCTTTATATTCAGGTGTTGTCATTGTCTTTGAATTAAAGTATTTTATTAAATTATCATCTTTATTTTTTTCTTTTGCTTTTGACAGATAATCTGTTGCTAGATATTTTACTTTTGACATATCTTGCACTGATTGATTTGCTTCATCAACATATATCCATCCATATTTTTTATTAATTTCACTCTCTGGTAAATATTCTAATGATTCTGATATTTCATTTCTTATTAATGAAGCGTATCCATCTTGTGTTCCCTCATTGTAAATTCTTATTGTGAATTTTACTGTATCTTGATTTTCAACTCTTATCGGATCTTTTATAGTTGTATATGTCATGGTTGTTATTTCTTGTCCATTTGAATTTATTTGACCATAATTAGTTGAGTCAACTTTTGGAGTTCTGTCTTTAATATCAGTGTTATTTACTTTTGTTAAAAATTGTTTTAAGGCTAAATCAAATTTTTGTAAAATTACTTTTTCAAAATCATCATCGTCTTCTTGACCTTTATAATAATAATCCCTATCATCCAATGTTGCTTTGTTTTCCTGGCTTCCCTTATATTCTGATAATTTATCATCGGATGGTATGCTTGCATTTTTTCTATCATCTCTATCTACAATATTTGAAGTGTTTGAACTCTTAGAAATTTCTGATATTGATGTAATTATTTTTAATGGTGGAACATTATTCTTAACTTTTAATTGTAGTTTTATGTCTTTGTAATTTAATGTTTGGTTGTTAAAACCTTTTATTATATTTTCTTTATCTTTTTCTGCTGATAAAAGTGATGTTTTCAATGTTCTTTGTGTTGCATCATTTGCATCCAATATCCATCCATTTGCTGCATTGAAATCATTGTTTACAAATTCTAATTCTGCTGGTAAATGCTCTGTTATTTCATCTGCATACCCATCTATATTTCCTTCGTTATAAATTCTTAATACATATGTTACTATATTTCCAGGTGCAATTGTTACTGGATTTTTCTTGTGCTTATAGATTGCTGTTGTTGAAGATGCTTCTACAATAGGTTTTGTATCTACAATTGGCTCCCTATCATATGTGTTTTCATTTTTTAATTCTCTATTATTTACAGATATAATAAATTTTCTTAATGATAAATCAAAGTACTTTCCTTTTCGTAAAGATACTTCAACATCATCATCATCTTCATATCCTTTTCCTCTCTCT
>CAURYI010000003.1:0-26244 GCA_963529075.1 uncultured Eubacteriales bacterium | reverse complement strand
GAATTAAGCAATTTACTTGTCAATATTTTAATATTAGGAACATCATTTTCATAAATAAATGGATTATCAATATATGAATCCCAATTACTACTATTAAAAGCTGCAATTAATTCATTAGTATCATTATTATAAACTTTAATCCAACCATCATCACCTAACAATTTTTTTGGTGATTCATAAAATTTAATTCCATGAAATTTAGAATAACTCTTATTAATTGTAGAATCAGAATACCTAGCATTTTCCGAAAATTTTTCACCATTATTTGAAACAATTTGCAAATTATTTTCACGACGACTTCCAGAATAAATTGCCCAAACACTAGAATATAAATCCTCAATTTCATCATTTCCCCTATATACTCTAATAACTCCGGTTTTAGCAACTGAACGATTCTCAGTAGTTTTATAATAATTATTACTATAATATGTTACAAAAGCTCTATTTGATTCTATATATTTTGCTCTATCAGTAACTTTTTGATTAACATTATTAGACATTACTTGATAATTGCTTTGAATTAAATATAACTTATTATATGCTTCTCTACTTATATTTTCTTTAAGCATTTTATTATCAATATTTTTGATAGAGGTTATAAAGAATGCACTATAATATTGACTATCAATGTATAAATTAACATTTTTAAATACAAATTTTAATTTTTTAACATTAGGAGTAAGCTTATATTCTTCTTTACTATATTTTATAATTTCTTCTTTATTAAATGAATGTATTAATGTTCCAGTATCCTTATTATATAAATCAATTTGAGAATTATCCTTTAACTTATTATTATCATAATATGAAAATTTAATTGCTTTATTACTTACATAATTTCCAATATCTACATTATTACCATCAGAACTAATCAAAACATCATTATCATTAGATGATGACACTGTAACTTCTTGATTACCATCTTGATTATCTATCCTAAAATTCCAATTTACAGACCAATCTTCTAAAGCATTATCAATATTATCACCCTCATACATATTTATTGGAATATCTTTTTTAGGAGGATAAATATATGTTAAAAATCTATTACTTCTTGGTATTGGTACAGTAGGTGGTGTATGCATATAAGCAACCGATGATTGAGCTTCAATTGAATTTGAAATTATAGGATTTTGTAAATCCGGATTATTATTAACAATTGCATATGCATTGATTTTTATTTTAAAAATATGCTCATCATTAAAATTCATAGATGTTTCAGGATAATATGTTTTAATCTTGAAATCAAAATCACCAACACCTATCTTATTAACATTAGTAATTCTAACTTTCAATTTTCCCGTAACATTATTATACTCAATAACATAATCATTACTATCTAAATTATAAGAAGATATCTCTATTTTTGATGGATATACACCATTTAATTGCTCTAAATCAGATTCAATTACACCTTCCTTTAATGTCAATCTATTAAAATATACTCCTGAAGTACTTCTAGATTTATATGTTCCAAAATTAACTTTAAATGGATGTTCAATTACAATTTGCCCATCTTTTTTAGGTAAAGTTAATTCTGTATATCTATTTTCAAAATAATTTTCACGTATATACCAAGTATCATAATAATTATTAACAACAGCATTATCAACAGAACTCTCAACCGTAAACTTAACTTCTTTTTCAATATGTGTGATTATACCATCATTAGAAACATGATCACCAACTAATTTTACTTTATTTTCATCACTTTTAAAATTCTTTAAATTAGGCTTAACATTAACTCTAAAAACAACTGTACTACCATTATTAATTTCTTTTAAATTAACTTGACTAAGATTAGTTCCAACAGCATCATTAGATATTGTATCACTTTCCAGCAACGAAAATTTCTCTTGAATATTATCTTGAGTAAATAATAATTTAGCATTTTTTAAACTACCATTTCCCATAAATCTTTTGAAGAAATATTGTAATCAAAATCAACTTCTTTAGTATATGGTAAATACTCGCCCCTATACTTATTTCCATTTTTCAAAAAATATATATCAAACGTTACAAAATTCGTGTTATCCACTCTTTCATCACCATATTGAACAGCAGTATAATTACCAACATTTGCATTTATATTTTTAGTACTTAAGAATTTTTTAGTAATATTATTTGTTAACAAAATAATTCCAGCAAATACTAACAAAATTAAAATTATAACTGCTATTTTATTAAAAACTTTATTAAATTTCATCTTTAGCAATACTCCTTCATAATATTTTCTTTTATATACTATAACTACAAAAGATCTGCTTCAACATACCCCACATTATGAAATCTAATTTTCCCTTATCGCAAGCAACTTTTTACATTTTTTATTACAATCAACTTACAATTTGTTTACTTAAATACACCCTATCTAAAAAAAAATTTGACATACAATTATTCAAAACAAAAAAACTGAACTTTTCTTACTTCCCTAAGAAGAAATTCAATTTATAAATTCAAATATAAAACCTTTTAATAAAACAAAAAATAGATTCACATTATTTCTTCAATAATGTGAATCTATTATATATTATGCAATATTCATATATTTAACTTTTCCAACTATAACAGTTGTAGCCATTACTAACAATGAAAATGCTATTACACTAATTACTATTGGTAAATAATTTCTATTAGCACCAGTTGGTGGTAATAAAACTATCTTTTGAGCACTATCAGCATCAATCTCAGATGGAGTTACCAAATCAGATGAAGAATATGTATCTTCATGAGCATTAGTACTCAAAGATTGATCAGCCATCTCTTGATTACCAACAATAGAATATTGTAAACGTCTACCTTGAGTATTTGAAGTTTTAATAATTTCAGATAAATTATTATAAGTCAAAGTATCAGCATTCTTAACTGAACCAACTAATGTAGATACAACTAAATTAGTTTTCTTTGAAGAATTACTCTTCATTAATTCTGGTAATAAATCTCCACTCAAATCAGCAGATGTTAACAATGTATTATATGTTGAAACTTCATCAACATATTGTCTATTAACTAAATCATTTGCAATTTTACTTGCATCAGCTTTAGAAGCTATTACATCATTTACAGTAACTGTATTCCAGTTAATACCTGTCACTTGTTCTTCTTTATTGTATTTAGCCATATTTGATAAATAATCAATTATCTGATTAGCATTTGTTTTTGAAACATTATCAGCTGATGGATTATTTGTTACACCAGTATAATAAAATTGTCTATCCAAATAATCAATCTCACCAACATTATCAACTTTCAATTCATAAGTAACCTTTATTGATGAACCAACCATTAACTCATCATCCATATTTAATTGAACTAACTCTGGAGTAGCTTTTGTATTTTTTGTATTAACAACAGGTGTAGCCATTCTTCCATCTTTATAAGATGTTCTATGTCCATCATGTTTGCTAAAATATAAATTATTTACTGATTTATCAGTATCAAACATTGTACTACCATTAGCTAAAACTAATTGAAAATTAGCAACACGCTTACTTAATTTTAATTGTGCTTCAGGTCTTTCAACTAAACCTAAATCAATGTCATCAATAACATAAGAAATATCATTAACTTTACCTTGATCCCTAGTTTCTGTTCTATTATACTCCACTTCTGTATTAATTACACCTGTTTGAGCAACCATATAAGTATTATCCATCAATTGCTTAATCATATTGATTTGATCATTCTTTTGATTTTCTTGCGTGTCAGCTTTATATGTACCCAATTTTTCAAAAGAAGCTAAGATTTCAGCTTTATTATTAACTAATTCTTTAGAATAATTATTGACTCTTTCTCTGTAAGAATACACATCCTTAGCATCAGAAACATTTTTTATACTAGCGCTATTAGCAATATTATAATAATACATTGCTTCTTTATTTAAAGCATCAACATAGTTTTGTTTATCATAATTTCTAAATCCGTTAATACCTTTAATATCATAATTTCCACTTTGATCAACACCTGCTTGATAAACAGTAGATTTATAATCTTGACCATTATAAGATTTAATATTTAAACCTTTCATTCCAATTAAATTATTAACTTCATTATCATCACTCTTTAAAACAGTTTGACTATTATCACCATATTTGAATCTAATGAAATAATCACCTGCTGGTATTGAATTAAATCCATATTCACCATTTCCTAATTCAATAGGATTTACAGTAAGTATACCATTACCATTTAAGATAACTTTAGATTTACCACTACCACTAAAATATCTATCATTATTTTCAGACCATGATTTATTATTACTATCATAATTCATTGTAGACCATACATGTTCAGCTCTAAAAGAATTTATAGGCATACCATCCTTATCTACATTTTGAACTAATTCAACTAATTCAACTGTTACACCATTTATTAATTTATCTTTATTTCCATTAGCATCAACATCATTTGGATTATAAACACCATTACCTACAAGAGCATTATTTTTATTAACATTTCTTGCATCTTCAAATGTAAATCCTTTAAATGTTCTATCATCTCTTGGATTTGTTTCAATAACAACTTTAATATTTGGAGCTTTATCAGTATCAGGCTCTAATCTATTATTAACATCATTATTTCTATCAGCTCTCAAATCGCCATTTTCAGTTAAATCAATAACATCCAAACTACCAGCTCTTGAGTCCCTATCAATAATACCTGCATCTTTGCCAGAAACATTCGCTGTAACTCTATTTCCATCTTTATCTAAATAATCAGGAATTGTTGTTCCATTAGAATAATATGATGAATATCCATTAATTTCAGCAATATTTCTCTTGCCAACTGTAGTATTTCCTGTCATTAAATCTTGATCCAACTTAACCTTTCCAGTTGCTTCATCATTTTTAACTCTAAAAGTTACAAACACAAAACCATACTCCTGTGGTTCAAATCTATCTTTTCCATCTTCAGTTTTTAAACCTGTTAAATATAAAGAACTATAAGAATATTTACCATTCTGTAACTTCTTAGAAGCGTCTCTATCAGATAATGAAGTTACATTTTTAATAGTTAACTCTGAAACCTTATTTCCATTTCTATCTCCTACAAAAGTATTAGAATAAGTTTTAGAAACATTTCCATTAGCATCATATTCATTATAAGAATTTGGTGCATATGTATTACCATTTAATGTACCATCAAACTCATATTGTGAATCATCGTAATAATCAACAATTTCATTAACAGTTGTATCAACATCACCTAAGTTTTTAACAGCAATTCTATAAGTTACATACACTTTCAAATCTTTAGCAGAATCTGCTCCAACACTAGCAGCATTATATAAGTATTCAGATTTTCTAAGCTCTCTTTGATATGTATAATCACCATTATATAATTCATCAGCTGCTCTTATTGCAATTGACCATGAACCATTGTCATCCATATTTGCATCTTTTTTATTATAATAAAAATCATGCACTTTACCATTTACAATAACTCTAGCTTTATATACGTCCTTTTGTATTGATAATTGATTTAATCTTCTCTCATTAATTCCAAAATCAACATATCTACTTTGATCAGATTTTTTAGTATATAAATAGAAATACTTAACATCTAAATCAACACTTTCCACATTTTCAGGTGGATTATTTTCATCAAGTATAGCAAATTGATCATATACAGGATATAAAATTTGAACACCTGATAAATTATCATTTACATTTGTAACTGCATTAATCATACAATCTTTAATAAAACTAATTACATCCACTCTTTCCTGAATTGCAACACTTAGGGAAGCCATCCATTCATCAACTTTAACATAGGCTTTATCATAAGACATTTCAGTAGTTGAAAATTCTAAAAACTTAGCCCATACATCTTTATATCTTAAAGCCCTTTCTCCAAAAGAAATATATTCTCCATTTTCTTGAGATAATTTTGTTTCTAAAGCATAAGATTTATGCCAATTATCAGTTTTATAATTTTTAGGTGTAGAATTTATTTTTACAAATTTAGCATTAAAAGCTTCTCTTTCAACATCTTTAGCATTTGAAAAACCACCTGATAAGTCATATTTGTAAAATGTAGATTGATACAATTCACCATTATAAACAAATCTTACAAAATATTTCTTTAAAGGATTCAAATTTTCAAATTGATATTGTCCATTTGCATTAGTTGTCGTTGCAGCAACTATGGTGCCATTTGATTCAACTAATTGAACTAACATACCAGAAAAAGGTTGATCTTTATCAGTTCTTCTACCATCTATTTCATTAGTTTTAACATCTCCAATTTCTAACCAAACATGTCCACCAAGTTTAACATTAATTTTCTTTGAAATTAACTTTAACTTAACTTCAAACCAATCTGCACCATAATCATAATCATATGTCTTTTTTATTATTTCTTTTTCCTTAAGTTCTTCACCAGGAATTTCTTGTTCTTTTCTAATTTCTTTAGTTAAAACAATTTCATTAATTTTTTGAATTGTCATATCAATATGAGATTTTTCTAAATCGATTTCAACTAATTGATTGTTTTCAACTAAATAATATCTAACATCTCCATCATCATCTTCTTCAGAATAAATAGGTACACTACCAGTTTTTACAGTTAAAGTATAACTATCTCCGTTTTTACCTTTTAAAACCATAGTTCCTTTTGCATATCCGTATTTTTGAGATCTTCTATGAGATTCATAAGTTACTACTGATCTAGATGAAGAAAATCTATGATAATATGAAAATTTATAAGGTTTATAATGTACAACTCTTGCAGATGTATATTTTAACCATTTAACTTTAATAATTGGTGATCCAGTTTCAGCTATAGCTCCCTCATTACTTGGTTTAAATCTAACAAAAAATTCTTCACCCGTAACAAAGTTAGGGAACATTATTTTATTTCCCTTGCTATCTAAAAATTCTGCATCACTACCATTCATCCCTTCAATAGATCCAACTTTAGCAAATCTATTTGAAGATGTAAATCCTTTATTTCCTTTTGCAATTAATTCATTATACAAAATTTGTTTTGAAGCATCAGAAGCACCATCAATAGCAAAATTTAATTTATAAGGTCCAACTGTATAAGTTCCAGTTTTTTGATCAACTAAAACTTTTAAATCACCTTCAACTGTTTGTGTTTTAAATAATTGTTTTTCAGATCCTTCTAGTTTTTTGAAAATGTTATAATAAACTTCACCATAATCATTTGATCTAACTTCAAGATTTTCATTATCAATTGGTGTTAAGTTAGTTGACTCTCCAATTCTAAATGGATTTGATCCATCTTCTAACACATTACTTTTATTACCCCAATTCCCTGATCTCCAAATTACATGTTGAATACTATATTTAGACTTGTCGTAATCATCTCCATCAATACTTCTTTTCCATAAAGCATATCCTACAGATGGTTCTACTTCATTTTCTTCACCAGTTTTCTTATACTCAACATAACTTTGTTTATTATTATTTTCATCAAACAAAGCAGTTCTATAACCATGTTGAGCACAGAATAATGTGCTTTTTAAATCTACTGGTTCATCACTAGTAAAATTTAATTTTAAATTATCCTCTCCAACAGCCTTTACAGATCCTGTAAATATTGCTAATCCAAGCATTACAATTATAAATAAAAATATTTTAACTAATTTATTGCTCATGATTTCTCCCTTCAATTTTTAAATTATTATTCCTTCGTATTTAAAAAATCTTTTGTACGTATATTTTTCTAAGTCATATTTATGAGCTTATAATCATTATTAGTCTCTTTTTTACATATTCATTACTTTTATATATTTTTTTTGTAATATTCTTGTAAAGTACTATTATCTATTATACTAGCATCCTTATAAAAAATCAATACTTTTTACATTATTTTTTCTTTTTATGTATACTTATTTTCTTTTCCAGTTTTAAAGTAACCAATATATAAACAATAAACATAAAAAAAGCCGAATGCTTTCGCACTCAGCTTTCTAAAATAATATTAAATTATTCTTTTTTGCCCTTAAGAGCCTTTACACTTAATGTAATAACTACTGACATTACAATTGATAATCCAATAATTACTGGTATTACTACTTTAATATAATTTCTATTTTCACCTGTTGGTGGTAATAGAACTACTTTTTGAGCACTATCAGCATCAATTTCAGCAGGATTTACTAAATCAACTGGTGTAAATTGATTATATCTATTATCATTTTCGTCTATTTCAGATATAGCATCAGCTCCAACTGTCTGATCAGCCATTCTTTGGTTACCATTAATTGAGTATTGAGCCCTTCTACCTAAAGAGTTCTTAGTTTCAACAATTTCTGAAAGGTTATTATAAACTAGGTCATTAGCATTCTTAGTTGAAGATACTAATGTAGTTAATTTCAATGAACCTGTAGCCTTGTTGTTACCTTTATTTTTACCAGCTTGTGGTACCAATTCTGCAGATAATTCATCAGTTGTTAATAATGTTGTATATCCACTTAATTCATCTTTATAAACTCTATTTACTAAATCATCTTTATAATTATTAGTTTTTGTAGATGCTATCAATTCATCCTTATTTCTAACAGTCCATTTCTTACCATCAGAATTTTGAGAATCTTTGTCAAACTTAAATGAGTTTGTTACATAATCTACAATTGTTTTTGCAGATGTTTTTGATTTGTTATTATCACTATTATCTTTTGTTATACCTGTATAGTAGAATTGATTATCTAAGTAATCAACTTCACCAACATTTTCAACAGTTAAGTTATAAGTAACTTCAACATGAGAACCGTCCATTAATTCATCATCCATATATCCTTGAACTAATTCAGGAGTATTTTTACCATTCTTTCTATTTACATGAACATTTGTTAATCTCAATCCTTTTGGATTTAAATTAAATTCACCTGGATGGTTATTATCATATTCAGCTGTATGTCCATTATGTTTTCCGAAATATAGGTTATTTACTGATTGTCCTGGTTCAGCATCAAACATCGTAGTACCATTTGCTAATACTAACTTAAAGTTTCCAACATTCTTTGTTAATTTCAATTGAGCTTCAGGTCTTTGAACAAGTCCTAAATTCAAATCATCAACAGTATTTACTAATTCTATATCTGTAGCATTAGTCTTAGGTGGTTGACCTATATCATAAGTATCGCCTCTACCACTATTCCATGTATTAAATCTAAACTTCTTATCAGCTTGACCTTCAACATTAGTTCTATTATATTCTGTTTCTAAATCAATAACACCAGATTGAGCAACCATCTTAGTTTCTTTCATTAACTCTTTTAACATAGCAATTTGTTGCTCTCTTTGTTTTTGAGCATTCCATGTGTTTCCATTCTCTGCAATAGTATTAGTAGAAATCTTTTCAAATGATCTTAATATCTCATTTAATTCATTTCTAACACTCTTAGAATTTTGAGTTTCTCCATTAGAATATGCATTTACATATCTTCTAAAAGCTTCAACATCCTTAGCATCTGAAATTCCTTTTTGACTATCACCTTTTGCAATATTATAATAATACATTACATTCTTATTAGTTCCTTTTGAAATTTGACCATTTTCAGAATAGTTTTGATTATCATAATCAACAAATTCCTTAATTCCTAATCTATTAGCACCACTTGGATCTTGTACAATACCTTTTTGATAAACTGTAGATTTATAATCCTGTCCATTGAAAGACTTATTATTTAATCCAAGCACTTTATCATCAGATGTAGTTACAAATCCATCATTTCCATTACTTATACTTACATATTTATTATCATTATTTGATACAAGACTATTTACATCAACTGCTCCAATTTTTGTAGCTGCTTCTGTATTTAATAATCTATTAACCTCTGTATTTTCATCATTTACTAAAACAGTTTGTGTTGTATCACCATATATATATCTAACAAAGTAATCACCAGATACTATAGATGAGAATGCATATGCACCTTTTCCACCATCTTCTGTTAATGTAATTGGATTTACGTTTAATAATTTAGATGTATTCTTTGGATCACCAGAAATCATAACTTTTGATTGAACCACTTTTTGTCCATTTTGATCAACTACAACTTTACCACTGTAATATCTTGTAGCATCTTCATAAACACCTGCATCATCAATAACATATCCATTATTCTTTTGAACTATTGGATAATATTTGCTTGTCCATACATGTTCACCAGAATAGTTACCTGTCCATTGACCTTTATTATCCACTTGTTTTACTAATTCAACTAATTGAACTGTAACACCGTCAATTTTTTGATCTTTATCATCTTTTGCATTATAAATACCATTACCTATAACTGCTTCATTTGATGTAGTATTTCTTTGATCCTCAAACGCATAACCTTTAATTACCTTTTGATTATTATCATTTACCGGTACATAAATGATTACATTTGGAGATCTATCAGTATCATTTTCTAATCTGTTTTCAACAGGATTTTCACTTGTAATAATATTTCCTTCTCTATCAAAATCATTACTTGAAACGCTTCCTGGAATAGAATTAATATCTACAATACCTCTAATAGCATCATCAGACTCTGTAGAACTATACATATTAATTTCTGCTAAGTTCTTAACACCAATCTTTAAATTACCACTTTCAATATCTTGATTTAATTTTATTCTTCCAGATTCATCATTCTTTAATTTAAATGTTACATAAGAAAATCTAGTTTCGCCAGACTTAACTTCACCCATTCCTTTAATAAATAAAGCACTATAAGATGATGTTGCTCCACCTGGAACATCCAATCTTGTTTTTACATCACTTGCATCTGAACTATCTGAAGTTGTTGCAGCAATTCCATCTTGTGGATTACGTCCTCTATCATCAGAATCCCTATCTATAAAGTATGTTCCTTCCTTAATATAAGGATTATTCATATCATGTTCTAAGTATTCTGAATCATAATAATCTGCAATTTCATTAACAGCAACATTAGTTTCACCATAATTCTTAACGGCAATTCTATATGTTACATATACTTGTAGGTTTTTATTTGCATCACCATTTGTATAAACATTTTGAGCATTATATAAATATTCTGATTTTCTTATTTGTCTACTATAACTTTCTTTACCATTATATAGTGGATCATTTATTCTATTATACAATAAATCAGCTGACGTTTGTAAACCAGTGTTTACTGATATATTAGCATAATCAACATTTTGTTTTCCACCATATCTATATGTTTGATCAGTACCATTTACAAGAACTCTTGCAGATGATAAATCTTTTTGTAAATATAAATCTGTAGAAACTCTATTTTCAATACCATAATCAACATTTCTAGCAAAATCATAATCTTTTCTATATAAAGCTTCATATATCTTACCTTCAATTGTTTGTCTATCACCATCTTGTGAATGGTTATGACCATTCGCATCAACGGTTCCAATATCTTCAACAATAAATTGATTTGCTTTAGGATAAGCTTCTGTATTTCTTGATGTTACCATTGTATCCATCATATAATCCCAAACTTGTTCACCTTCAGTTGTTTGTCCAATTCTTGATAAGAAATCCTTTTTTATTGAAGCATAATTTGAACTAAATGATCCTACCGGTGTATATGTTTGATACATTGAATGTGCATCAGTCATATTATAATCAGCATGTGTACCAGCTTGATGCATTTCATATAATGCATCCGCATATCTTAAAGCTCCTGAATTTAATTTAACATCATTATCTATATGTGATGTATAAGAAATATAGTTACCATTTGCATCTCTTAGCTTAGAATAATAACCATATGCTTTTCCTTCTCCACCTTTTCCTTTTGGATAACTCTTTGATCCTGCAGATATTTTCATGAATCTATCATTTACATCTTGTCTACCACTTGTTGTGATATCTTGACTTGGATCATTTCCATCTCTTTGATATCTTAATAATTCTTCCGCTGTATTTCTATTAGCTTCATCATCACTAATTGAATTTACACCAATATCTGTTTTCTTAAATTGCATTCCATTAAATGTAAATGTTACATAGTATTTATGCATTGGATTCAATAATTGGAATCCATAATTACCATTTGCATCGGTCAATGTTGTTGCAACTAACTTACCAACTGCATTTGTATCAGTTGTTAAACTTCCAGTGCCTTCAGTTAAATCAAATAAATTAACTTGAATACCTTGAACATTATGTTTTAATCTTTCATATTCTTGCATTGATGAATCTAATTTGAATTTTCTTGATTCCTTGCCTTCTTGAACAACTTGCCATACATTACCACCTAAGTTAATTGCTGTATGCTTTCCTGTTAGAGATATTTCTAATTTAACAAAAGTATAATTAGTCTCAAATCCTCTACCATGTTCTTCACGTTTCCATCTATCTGTATCTTCATATGGTTTTTCTACTTCCCAGTCCAAATCAAACCATAAACTTGGATATTTCAATGGGAATGGTACTGTTCCCGGTTGTGCAGCAGATTTATTATCTAATATTTTAACTTGACCTGCTGCTCTAGACGTTTCATCGTCAAAATAAACTCCTAATTTAAAGTATTTTTTCATAAATTCATATCCAAGTTGAGTAGCTTGTTTTAAAGCCATATCTCTTCCAGTTCCATCTGCATTATAAGGTATTTGACTTTGTGCAAAATAACTATGTCTAGGATTACTATTTGTCGCATTTTCATAATCATATGTCATATAATTATTTAGATGATCATTTCTAACATAATACATATATGGAACATTTACTTTTCCACCATTTACATTACTCATTATTGGACCAATATACTTTCTTGTACTAGATATTGCAAAAGGATTATCTTTTGTTTTTGCTTCTATATCATCAAATACCATTGTTGGTATTTTAGAAACATCCTGTATATTATCAAATTTATAAAATTCCTTAACAAACGGATTCGCTTTATTTTGTACAATTCCTATACCAAATTTAGCATCTTTAAATTTATTTTGAATTTTAGTTCCAGACGTATTATGCGCATTAATTGTATTGATTGTATTAGCATATATAGCTTTCATGATTTTTTGAGCATACTCTTGACTAGAAAAGAATTTTTCCCAGCTTAATTCAATCATTTCACCAGATTCTGGATCTATTATTTTATCAGAATCTCCAAAGCCTTTCCCACCATAAAAATTATATCCTTTAGACTTAGTGTCTGCTAACTCAATAATTCCAGCAGCTTTAGCACCTTCTGTAATTGAATAACTATTTGTAGTACTTCCAGAAATTACGGTTGTATAATTAGACGACTCAGGTACATATAATGCAGATGTTCCATTTAAAGAGTTAACATACATTAATTTTAAGAATGGCTTAACTTCCATTAAATTTCTATTGATATTGTCAACTTTAAATTTAATATAAAACTCTTTACCAAACTCAGGAAATTCTTCACCATCAGGATATTTTTCAAAATTACCATTTAATAGTTGGAATTTTCCAGTTTTTCCTTGATATTTATTTGTATCATTTGTATATGCATTTATTTTTCCGTAATATGTTTCAATATCTACATCCTTGGTAGAATCAATTCTATTTCCAAAATTCTCTTTTTGATATCCAAAATCCACTCCAAATTCACCAATTAAGAAAGTATTTTCTTTTGTTTGATGTCTATTCTTTCTTAAAATTTCATTTCTAACTAAATCAGATAATGTCATCCTACCATCTTTAGTAAGCCTATTAGTAATTTCTTCTTTATTGCTTCCAGTTGTATTAAAAATCCCCAACTTATATGGTCCCATTGTAATAGTCTTTGATTCTTGATCTATAAACGTTTTTACAGTAGTATTATCTTTATTTTGATAATTTCCTGAACTAGTATTTGAATTACCATCAATATTAGATTCATGAATATCAATTTCAGTAACATGCTCCTTATTATATAGCGATTCATTACCTACCAAATATTGAAAATTTGCAAAATCTTCAGATCTTGTAACAATTTCCTCATCACCAGCAATGGATCTTTTACCTTGCACTGAAGGTAAAGTCACTTGATTTGCAAGCCCATTTTTCATAGAATCCCACTCAGATGATTGATCAAACATCAATGGTGCCCAGCCATTATACGCTAATCTTCTTCCTCTATCCTCTACTCTTTTAACTGATGACGTAACTTCATTATTTACAGTTCCACTATTAGTAGACGATGTCCATGTATTTGAATTCCAAATTACCTGTTGAATTTGTCTCAATACATTATCAGAAACACCTTCTCTTCTTAATTTTTCTTGATATGTTGAAGCATAAGCAACATCTTGAGGAATATGATCATATGGTTTCCCATATCTATTATAAGTATATGTTGTAGGACTAACTTCAACATCATCCATATCAATATCTTCTGATCTTGCTTTCTTAGCAACTGAACTTCTTGAAATAAATCCAAATGTTCCATCCAAAGTTATTAAACCATGTTTTGCACAATACACAATCCATTCAGGCAACATTTCCGGATGACTATCAGACCATAATGTGTATAATCTAAGTCTTCTTAAAGCTCCATTACCTCGAATTAAATATGGTCTATTTTGTCTAATATTACCAAATGTATCAGATTCAAGTAATCCCATTTGAATAGAAGAATTCCTATTATACCAACTAAGATCTTTATTATTGCGCTCATCATAATTATATCCAGCAATAGCGCTTGCCATTTGCTTAGCTTCTTCTTCAGATCCTCCATTATTTAAAAATTCAATAACTTTATTATACTTACCATTTTCATTAATTCTATTTATATAATCTTTAAATACTGGTTCCGCTGTTTTACCATTTTTTATATTATTAACCATTCTTCTAGCTTCATATTCATCTCCGCCATTTTCTAAGAATTTTATTACATAGTCGTATTCTCCATCATTATTAATTAATGATAGAAAATCTTTATATGGCATACCTGTATTTTCAGACCCATATTTTCCAGAATCAATTTCTCTAACTAATTTTTTAGCCTCTGAAATTGGTTTTTTATCTTCTATAAAATCAATTACTGAATCATATCTACCATCTTCATTAATTTCACTAATATATTTGCTATAAGGTATTTTGCCATCTTTTACATCTTGAACCATTTCAGCAAGTTTCTTTGCTCTCTCTAAATCACCATTATTATTAAGATAATTAATAATATAATCATAATCATGTTCTTGATTTTTAGCAATCAGTTCATTCTTATAATCTCGTTTTTCCTGTTCAGTATGAGTGACAGGCGTAACAATTGCTCTGGAGTCAATTGTTTTTAACTTATAATTTCTCTCCATTGATAAATTTATAAAAATTACAAGCATAGATAAAATTATAAAAATAATTAACTTAAATTTAGCCTTCATTCTTACCTCCTTCTTTATATATTTTTATATTTATAAAAACCAAAAACGCAACAACCATAACTTCAATAATAATTAATATTAATTTAAATATAGTAATCATTACATTTGTTTTTACAAAATATATATCAGCATAAGCAAAATCATCTTCATCTTCATTTTTATTCAATGATTTACTATTACTATCTCGCAATCCATCAATACTCATAGAATCTGCTATTTCAGCAACATTATGTGTTAACTTCAGCGTATTATTTGTTATTTTATAAGATAATATCAATTTTACTTCTTTTGCTTCACCAGGATTTAATAATGTGTTTAATAAAGTATTATTATATAAATAATTATTTTCACCAACAAACCAACCATTATTTAAAGCTGATTCAAATTCAAAACCTTCTGGAATATAATCAACTATTGAGTGAACATATCCTGGAAGTAATCCATTATTCTTAACTATAATCTTATATTCAATATATGCTTTTGAATCATTTATTTCTTTATTACTTAAATTAACTTTTAAATAATTAGATAATTCTCTTTGTTTTAAAACTCTATTATCAATTTTTACACTATTTATACTTTGAATTAATTCTAAAGAAAATTTACGATTTGATACTAATCCTAAATTCACATTATAAATACTTGCTTTATTCACATGTAAAACATCAGTTATTGCAACTTTATTTGCATTAATTTCTTTATTAATAAATTTTGATGTACTTAAATCATCACTAAAATTAAATTTATAATTAGTTAGATTATATTTACTAGTATCATATTTAACCATTACAATATAATTTCCTGATTTTAAATCATTGAATACATAATTTCCTTGATCATCAGTCTTTGCAATAATAGGATTACCCTTTTGGTCATAAATTAAATCTTTTCCATTTTCATTATATAAATAAACATTTAAATCTTTAATAATTGATTCATCATAATCTCTTATTCCATTTAAATTATCATCGTTCCAAACACTACCACTAATATTATATTTATATTCAGTATCGCTCTTTGAAACTTTATATTGTTCACCGGCCTTTTTAAAATTTTCACTATATCTATTAGCCGTTCCTTTAATTGTATTTTTCACACTATAAGTTCCATACTTGTTAGAATTTACATATACATCTATAAAATTCTCGATTGGTAATATTGATTCAATACTTCCTAAAAATATAGGCTTAGTAATTATTCTTAATCTTAATTTATCCCCAGGATTAATTTTTTCTTTTACAGAAATAGCAGCATTTGATAATGAATATTCAACCTCATCATTATTTCCTTTTTTTACAAAAATCTTATCAATATTTACACCTTCAGGTAATCTATCAACTATCATAATTTCCTGAATATCATTAGATTTATTTATTACTTCAGAAACATATTCTAATTTATCTGTATCAAGCAAAGTTTTATTATTTCCAACATTGCTATTTACATTAACGCCAACATTTAAGAGCTCTTTTAAAGAATATTTTAAAATCTTAGTTGTATCAACTTTATTTTTTACATCAACATATGTATCTGCTTTTAATTCGATTTCAGATTTTACATTTGCACTATTACTAAATGCAAAAGTTAATGGTATTTTTACAAAAGATTTTTTCTTTTCATCAATTTTTCCAGGAATCCCATCTTTATATACATCATATCTAGTATTTAAGGTTCCAATATCAAAAGTTAATTCGCGAGTTCTTTCATCAAACTTAACTTGATTATATTCAACATTTTTCAAAACAAGATCTTTAGGAACTAACATTTTAATTAATACATTATTTTTCACTTTTAACGAATCATTCTTTACATATAAAGTAAATCCATACTCACCAATTAATGACATTTCATCAAAAGGATCTGTTTCATCAGGAGTAAATAAAGTTATTACTCCACCCTCTGACAAATTATTACTTAACTCAAATTGTTCAAGATATCCATATTTATCAGATTTAATATTTGCATTTACTTTCACAACCTTTTGATCGTCATATATTGTCTTACCTTCTTCACCAACACGATCCTTATATATCAAATATTCAACATCCACTGTTTCTCCAGGCTTAATTTCTGAAATAGTTCCATTTTGATTTGTACCAGCTGTAACATATCTATTCTTATATTTATCAGCATATACATAACCAGCTGTATATTCATTTGATTTAAAAGAATAATTTATATCCTTTGCAACATCCTTACCTGAATTTTTAACACTTAAAACATATTTAAGCATTCTACCAGATGGTATATCTTGCCCATTTTGATATTCTAGATTTGTATTATAATCAAAAATTTTAATTGAACTATTTAAAGTTGGTATATTAGTTGTTTTCAATCCAACAGCTGATGCATTAATCATCTTTGAAATATTTCCAACTATCTCTGAAGCTGTATAATATACAGAATAAATAGTTTTACCTATAATAGAATATTCCATATTTTCAGGTGTTTTAAAATTATATTCAAAATTAAATGCATCGCCATTCTTTAACACATCATTTACATCTATCAAATATGATTTAATATCAGCAATTAACTCTGTTGTCCATCCATTATCAGCATTATTTAAATCAGCAGTAGCATTTGCATTTGCAGAATAATAAACTTTATATGATTTCAATCCATTAATCTTTATTGCAGAAGCAATCTTTGTATCAATTTGAGAAACTAAATCATTATTTGTTCCATCAGTTGATTTTAAATTCCTTAATACCAATCTTCCTAAAACTTTAATATTAGAAATATCTTTTGAAGTATTATTTACTATAATTCCCTTAGCAGTTATATCTCTTTCACCAGCCTTGGCTTCAACTGTAATATAATTTTCACTGTTACTTTGTGAAATTGCTAAATTATCTTTATAACTTAAAGCATTAACTGTAATAATTGAATCAGTTGCTAAAACTTTAACTTTAGTAGAAACGGCTAAAGTTTCATTTGATGCTCCATTTACTACATTCAAATTAATATTCTTTTCAGAAGATATCGATAAATTATTTAATTTAACATTTGCAACTATTCTTACTAAAGGACCTTCAATAATTGAATTTAGATTATATTTCTTTTGGAAACCTTCTAAATTAACCATTATTTGCTTACCATTAATACTATAATTACCAACTTTTAAATCATTTGTATATAAAACATCAACATTTGAAATATCTATATTTGTTACATTTTCAGGTAACTCAATAATTATTTTAGGATTTTTATATAATCTATCAGTTAATTCATTTGTTTTTAAAGAAACATCAAAAATTAATTTGTTTTCTTTAGTAGTTATCAATTCATTTGTACTAACTTTTATAACTGCTTTAGATTTAGGCTCTATTAATTTAACATTTTTTGAAACATCCAAATTAGTTTTTCTCAAATTATCTTTGTAAGATTGAGTATTAACAATTTCATCAAAACTATTTAATTTTAATGTTTTTTTATTTTCAGCCCCCACCAATATCTTTGATAACTTTAATTCTAAAATCCCTTCCATAACTGGCTTAGAAATTTCAAAATAAACATTTCCATTATCAAGATTTAATTCTAATTTATCTTTTGTTAATGTTCCAATCAACTTTTTAGAATTAACATCATATACATTTATTAATCCTTCATTTCCTAAAATTAATTTAAAATTTTTTTCATTAACTGAAACTTTTTTGTTTTTTATAATTCCATCATTTTTTGAAGTTTGCGTTATTAACATTTTGTCTACTAATTGTGCATAACTAACATCCAATTTATAATTTACCTTATATTCATCATCAATATCATTATATAATTGGCCTTTGCTTAACTCATCATTAACTTCAATCTCAGTATTTACAATACTTCCATATTGTTTATTCAACAAAATTTGATTATTAATTGTTTTTACTATATCTCTTCCATCAAGTAAAGTAACTCTTGATTTAATATTTACAACTACATTTTGTACTTGATCAGAATATATATCATATAAAAATGTAACATTTACTTTTGATAAAGAATTCCAATTAACAAAATCTTTAGAATCGCTTGCATTATTTTTATTAATCTTTAGCATTCCATTTTCATAAGAATATGATATATCATCTCCCACAACAATTACCTTAATAGGATTTCTTCCATTTAATTTTGGAGCTTCTATTTCAATTCCTTTTGATGAAATTGGATAATCATTATCAGCAATACCATCTTTAATGGTTAATGTTAACATTGTATTATTTTCAGAATATCTCAAATATCTTGTTAAATTTACATCCAATAAAGAATCTTTATTTGTATTCCATTTTAAATTCAAGCCAACATTCTTATTAAATCTTTTTTGTATATTGTTTCCATACACATATACTGCATCAAATGTAACATTAACTTTATTTAATAAAGAATTATAATTAACTTTATCAGCTTTTTTGTATTTAAAAGGAACTACTAATCTAATTTCTTTATCATAAGTAATTTGATTTAATTCAATAACATTTCCTTTTATTGATTTAATGATATTTGAATCAATACTCTCCAATTCCAAATCCGTATTATTCAATATTATCGAAACATTTTTTAAATATCCAGTATTCTTAACTTTAATATTAAATACTAATTCACCTTTACTATTAATATTCAATGATGCTTCTTTTGAATTTCCTAAAAATGCATCAAATTCTACATTTTCTGGAACAATTTGAATTGTTTGTCTTTCGTATATGGTAGAAAAGCTCATTGCCATTACAGGTGATAACATATTTAATAATAAAATTACAATTGTCATTAAAGATATTAACCCAAATGTTCTTTTCATAACCTTCCTCCGTTTTTTGATAGTATTTTACTACATATATCCTAAATTTATATTAATATAATATCAAGCATTGATATTTTGGCAAAAAGAATTTGCATCTTACGGATTTATATAGTTTTAAAAAACATTTAAGTTTATATTACAAAAAAAATAAACCCTGTTTTAGGGTTTATTTTCCAACTTTATGCTAATTCAATTTCATTTACTTCATTTACAAAAGCAAAAGTATATGCTTGCATATCAATTTCTTTACGAGAACGCTCTTTAATAATCGTTCCAATTCTAATTTGAGGCGAATCAATTATTCTCGCTGCAATAACAGCTTCATTATTTCCTTTAGCTCCAGCATGTGCCATACCTCTTAAAGCTCCTAGCACAACAATATTATCTTCAGCTATCACTTCAGCACCATCATTAACATCTCCTATAATAACTACACTTCCTTCAAACTCAATTTTCTGTCCTGAACGAAGCGATGCTTTATAAAATTTAGTTTCAGAAGAGGCAATTTCTTTTCTAAAATCTTTTTTAATTCCATGTAAACCCATCGTTCTTGGAGTATCAAACGAAACTTTAACTTTAATAGCTTTTTCAATTCTATATTGAATTTCATCAATTTCATTACTTTTCAAAACTTTACCAGTAACTAAAATTGGAGTTTTTTCTTCTTTATAAAATCTCCTAAGCTCAGGTAATTTCACCTTTAAATTCTCGATAATTTCATCTTTCGAAGCATTATCCTTAATCTTTAGTATAATACAATCTCTTTTTAAAAATATATTAATACAATTCGCCATACTCTTACTTCCTTATCTTATTGACATCATTTGTGAATTAACTGACATATCTTCTTTTATCTCAACAGCATTCATTCCAAAATACTGTGCAAAAATATCTCTTGCAATTGGAGCAGTATATGCACCATGCTCACCTCGTTTTACATATACAGCAACTGCTATCTTAGGATTTTCAAAAGGTCCAAATCCTACAAACCAAGCATTTGCATGACCACTATTTCCAATAGAAGCAGAACCGGTCTTACCACCAATAGAAATAGAAAAATCTTTAAAATATTTATATGCTGTACCACTTTCATCACTAGTAACATTTTTCATACCATTTTTAACAGCTTCCAAATCAGTTGATGAAATATTTAAATCAGATCCCGAATTTGTCTCAACTCCTAATTTATTATGAATATAAGAATCCAATTCATTTCTAGATACTGTTGTCCCATCAGGATTATTTATTGATTTAACAATTGTAACATCAATATTCTTTCCACCATTAGCAATCATAGCAGTATATTTAGCCATTTGTAAAGGAGTATAATCATTATATGATTGTCCAATTGCTGTTTGAATAGTTTTACCACCAGTCCATTGTTTATCAACCTCAGGTCCCGCCAATGTTCCAGCTATTTCATCAGGTAATTCAATTCCTGTTTTACTGCCCAATCCCAACTTTTTAGCAACTTCATCAATTTTCGCAATACCAGCTCTACGTCCAATTTCATAAAAGAAAAAGTTACATGACACTTCAATTGCTTGAGTAATGTTTAACAATCCATGTCCACCTGGTTTCCAACAAGTTGGCTGATAATCCCTATAAAAAGTATATCTATATGTATCATTAATTTTATCATTAATTGAAATTTGATTACTTTCAAGAGCCGCAATAGCTGTAACCATCTTAAAAATAGAACCAGGAGCTGATTTATCAGAAATTGCTTTATTAATAAACGGATGTCTTTTATCATTTATATATTTTTGATAATCCTCACTACTTATTCCATTAGTAAATAATGCAGGATTATAATTCGGATAACTTGCCATAGCTAACACTTCACCAGTTTGAACATTTAAAACAACTGCTGCCCCCTCAGAAGCATCTTTGGTATCCTTTGTATTTTGGATATTTACAATACCCTTTGCAAGCGTTTCCTCCGTAATCTTTTGCAATTGTGAATCAAGTGTTAAAACAACATCACTACCAGATACAGCTTCCTTAACAACAGACTCACCTGTCACTATACCATCAACCGACATATCTATTTGCTTGATTCCATCTTTACCTCTTAAATATTTTTCAAAAACTTTCTCTATTCCAGTCTTACCAATCTTATCATTCATATTATAATCAGGATTAGACTTCAATTCCTCAGCATTTATTCTTTGAATATAACCCAAAATATGAGAAGCCATCTCACCATAATTATAATTTGTAGTAGGCTCATTAGCAGTACTAACCCCAGGAAAATTCGAACTCATTACATTAAATGTATCTCTGCTACCGATTGAAATATTATTTGCCAAAGTAATAGATCTAGTAGAACTATATCCACTTTTTTCAATAGCATATCGCAATGTAAGTATTTTTCTAGCATTATCTGCATTTTCCTCTGTTATTTTATATTTATTTAGATAATAAGTATAAACACCATCAACATCTAAAGTTTCTGATAAATTATTCGACTTTTTAAATCCACTAAAATCATTTCCATTGTATTTAGTTGGATTAATTGTTATTGGAAATTGATCTATATACTTATCTCCATTATTATCAAGAGTTTGAGTAATTAATAGCAATGTTTTATTCAATGTAGCATTATCAATTTTTGTTTTATAAAATTCTAAATTATAGAGCATTTTTGTAGAAATTAATTTATTTCCACTAGAATCAAGAATGTCACCTCTTGAAGCTTTAACAGTCATGTTTCTAGATAACCTAGTATTAGAAATTTTTCTATAATCATTTCCTTTAACAATTTGCAAATTAAACAATCCAGCTAAAAGAATAATTCCAGAAACATAAACAATAATATACAATAAATTAAACCTAAGTTTATTATTAAGTTCTTTCATCGTACCTCCTAATAATATCTTGTCAAAACCCTTTTAACTTTAAAAATTTCTTCAAAATAATGTCCAATTTTCTTTATTAATGGATAAAAAATTATAGTTAATAAAACATTAAAAAACACTTCAACTATGATCATAACTAAATAACTAAAAATATTAAAATTCAAACCATATCTAACAATACTATATAACATCTGTATTATTTCATAACCAAAAGTTACAATTGCTGCCATGGCCAATAATGTAATTAAATTATTTTTATCAAAATTCTTATCCAATAACTCTCCAACATATCCAACAACTCCTAAAGCTATTCCAGTAAAGCCTATTTGTTTCCCTATTACAATATCAACAATTATACCAACAAATAAGCCAACCGCAATACCTACTTTTTGCCCTATAAATATACCAACTAATAACGCAAAAACTATAAATAAATTAGGCATTATTCCTCTAATGTTAAACCATGTAAAAAAATTAAATTGTAAAAAATAAATAATTAGAAAAACTAATATTAATATTAAAAAAGATTTAAATTTTTTCACATATCCCTCCATATCTTAATTTACAATAACTAATACATTTATTAATTTATTAAAATTAACTGAAGTCTCAACATTTGCATATCTATCACTTTCATTTTTTGTATTAATCACTTCTTTAATCTTTCCAATTAATATCCCCTTAGGATAAATTCCACCAATTCCAGAAGTATATACTTCGTCCCCCTGCAAAACTGTAGCTTCTGTAGGAATATAACTAGCTTTAACCATATCATTTTTATCCAATTGACCTTTTAGCAAAATGCTAGACTCCGCAGTAGAAATATTTCCAGATACAGTACTCGCAGTATCAGTTATTAATTGAACTTTAGCGGTTTTCTTATTTACCTCAATAATATAACCAACCAATCCATCTTCAGAAATAACTGGCATATTAACACGAACTCCATCAACCTCTCCAGAATTTATAATTACAGTTTTATCATAATTATTAATACTTTTTTCAATTATAGCCGCAGGCACTGTTTGATAATCAGAATATTTATTTTTTAAATTCATGAAATCTTTTAACTTTTCGTTTTCAGCTTTTACGACTTCATACTCTCTAAGCTTTTCTTTTAACGAAGTATTTTCTTTATTCAATTTAGTATTATTTTCTCTTAGACTTTTAATATCATTCTTTTCACTTTGAGAAGAAAACACATTATTTTTTAATGCAAAAAATCCATTTTGGACTGATAAAAATCCTCTAGACATTACTTCCCTAAATATATTACTTGAATTACCAATATTCGAAAGTATAACTATTAATATTAACAAAATAATTGAAATAATCGTTCCAACTACACTCGTTTTATTCTTTTTCATTCACAATTCCTCTACTTTACATCAATATATCTTTATACCTTTCTAAATTATTAATAATTTTCTGCATTCCCAAAATTACAGTATCAAAAGGTTCATCTGCAATATAAGTTTTAATTCCTGTAACATCAAACACTAGATTATCAATATTTCTAATTAAAGCTCCTCCACCAACAATATGAATACCATTTTTTAAAATATCAGATAAAAGCTCCGGAGGAGTATTTGACAATGCATAAATCACTGATTCCATTATTAATTCAAGTGGTTTTTCCATTGCACGCTTAATATCTTTTGATGTAACAGTAATATTTTTAGGAACTCCTGTCGCTGTATCAATACCTCTTATCTGAGTAATTAATTCAGCAACTAAAGGTGTAGCACACCCAAGATCTATTTTTAAATCTTCTGCAACAGAAATATTAATTCCAAAATTCAATCTTCTCTTTAAATACTCTATTATCTTTTGATTAAAATAATTTCCACCAACCTTAATCGCACTACAAGATACAACGCTTCCTAATGAAACTACTCCAAATTGAGTTCTTCCACCACCAATATCTAAAATTGCATTTCCTTCAGGCTTAAGAACATCCAATCCCAATCCAATTGCAGATGCAACAGGTTCATATATTATTAAAACCTCACTAGCACCAGCCTGTATTAAAACCTCTTCAATAGCCATACATTCAATTTCAGTAACTTTTACCGGAACACCCACTAAAACTCTAGGTTTTCTAAAACTAAATTGTTTTCCAGCCTTTTTAATAACATCTTTTAATAAATATAAGGTATATTTATAATCAGCAATAACACCATCTCTAAAAGGTCTAATCATTTTCAATGTATCCGGTGTTTTATCAAGTAAATCCTGTGCTTTTTTTCCTGTTGCAAGTATACTCATATTTTTTTGATTCAAAGCCAATATAGATGGCTCTTTTAAAATAATTCCAGAATCTTTAGATATAACTAAAATATTTGATGTACCTAAATCAATAGCTATATCCCTTTGACTAAAATCAAAAAAATTCATCTGCCAATTCCTTTCTAGAGAAAACACTCTCATATTTGTTATGACCAATCACAATATGATCAATTAACTTTATTCCCATAATCTTTGCAGCATTAATCAAGTTAATTGTTAACTCAACATCAGCACTACTTGGTGTCGGATCCCCACTTGGATGATTGTGCACTAATATAATCTTACCAATCTTCATTTTAATAGGTTCCGATAATATTAGTTTTAAAGAAACATTTGAAAACGAAACATCTCCAATAACAACATCTTTAATTGAAACCACTTCATTTTTAGCATTCAATAAAAGAATCTTAATTATCTCCTGCTTTTCAAACATCATCTTATCTCTTAATAAATCAACAACATCAGATGGACCACAAATTTTCTTTTTTATATTATTTATAGGAACAAACATTCTCTTAGCAATTTCGCAAACTGCTAGTAGTTGAATTGCCTTAACTGTTCCAATTCCTTTAACTTGTTTAAAATCAATAACCTCCAAATTTGTAAACTGTTCCATTGAATCAACTAAATTCAACAATCTATTAGCAATTTGAATAGAATTTTCATCCTTAGTTCCATTTTTTATAATGATTGACAATAACTCCGCATTAGAAAGATTGTTAATTCCATACATCATAGCTTTTTCATAAGGGCGCTCCGATTCTGGTAATTCCTTTACACTAAGTGCCATTTATTCCTTTCTGCCCCTACAGAATTAGAATTTTTTATATAAGAAAATAGCAATTACAATACCTACAATACTTGCAATATTAATTTTTATCATTAATGCAAAAGTTAATTTTAAAACACCCAAATCCAATACAACCGGCTGTGTAATTCCAAAATTTTGACCATATGATAACCATCTCAACCAAACAACAGATGATGATAATTCACCAATCAAACCACCTATAAC
>CAURYI010000002.1:0-33474 GCA_963529075.1 uncultured Eubacteriales bacterium | reverse complement strand
GAATTGTAGGATTAGCAGATAGAGTAAAAGATGGAGTTAAAGAGCTTATTCAAGAATTGAAAAATATGAATAAAAATATTTATATGCTAACAGGTGATAATGAATCTGCAGCTAAAATTATTGCAAATGAAATTGGCATTGATAATGTTGAGAGTAATCTAACACCTAAGCAAAAATTGGTTTATGTAAGTAATATGAATGATGATACTAATTCGGTTATGATGGTTGGGGATGGTATTAATGATAGTCCTTCATTAAAGTCTGCTGCAATTGGTATAAGTGTTGAAGGTGGTAGTGATATTAGTGCTGATTCTTCTGATATAATATTAATGAATCCTAATATTGGAATAATTTCTTTATTATTGAAAGTTGGTAAAAAGACAAATCGAATTATTAAACAAAATTTATTTTGGGCAGTTTTTTATAATTGCTTAATGATAGTAGTTGCAACAGGTTTATTGCCTATTCATATCAATCCGATGATTGCTAGTATGGCAATGATGATGAGTAGTTTAATGGTTGTATTCAATAGTTTGAGGTTATTATAATAAATTTATTTAAGTTTGACTATTGCAATTTTATGGCTAATATGTTATTATTGTTAATAGTCAGTGAAAAATAAGCATAGGAGGTGCTAATAATGGCAAAGTGTGAGTTTTGCGAAAAAACAATGTCAACAGGAAATAAAATAAGTATTGCTCGTTCACATGTTAGTAGAAGATCATTAAGAACTTTTAAACCAAACTTAAGAACAGTTAAAGTTAATGTTGATGGTGAAAATAGAAAAATGAAAGTATGCGCTAAATGCTTACGTTCATTCAAAAATGCAGCTAATGATTAATTAGAATATAATGGAACACTATAATGGTGTTCTTTTTTTATGCTTTAGTTTTGGATTAATGTTTTTAGTTTTACTATTAAATAATAATATGGAAATTATAAATTGATAATTGTTGTTGAGTATGGTATTATTTATTGGTAAATTATTAGAAGTGAAGGTTATATATGTTAAGTAAAATTACAGAAATTAATGTTTGGCATGTAATTCGAAGAATTTTGGTGTCGATCACAATGTTAATTGCAATTATTTTCTTTATGCAAATTGCACCTGGATATGTTAAGGATCCTCCTAAAACATCAAAAATTAGGATGATTTTAAATAATAATATTATAAATAATTTAAAAAATGATATTATCTTTATAGATAATAAAACTTATTTATCAATTGATGATATTCGAAATTATTTTGATGAATTCTTAAAAGAAGAGGAAAATCGTTTTATTACAACATATGCTGGTAATACAGCAGTTATTGCTAAAAATAGTAATGCGGTTTATTTAAATGGAGAATATATTAATTTTTCAACACAACCTTTATATGATAAGGAAAATTCTAAATATTACTTATCTCTTGATGATTTAAATAAAGTATATGATTATGAAATGAGATATAATCCTTATACTAAAGTGGTTATAATTGATACAAAATCTAAAAAATTGGTTAAAGCGAAATCTAAAAATAATTTTTCTATAAAATATAAGGCTACTAAATTGTCAAAAACAGTAGATAAAATTGTAAAGAATGATGAGATTATTATGGTCCAAAATGATAATAATTGGGATTATGAAGTAGAGGGGTGGGTGAGAGTTAGAACGCCTAATGCAAAAATTGGATATATTGATAAAAATGATATAATTGATCGAAATGTTGCATGGGATGGAAATAATAAAAACGATAATCTTCATAGAGTAAGTTTTGCATGGGAATATTATCCTGAAGGAAATAGTGCTCCAATAAAATCTGATAAGATTGAAGGAATAAATATTGTTTCACCATCTTTTATAAGTGTTAAATCTGATGGAAGCGTTTATTCTAAAGGTGATGAGAATGAAAAGAAATATGTTGATTGGGCACATAAAAATGGATATAAAGTTTATCCAACTGTTTCAAATATTTCGATTTCAAATATTAATGATAATACAAAGATTTTTCAAACTTTTGAAACGAGGGAGAAGGTTATTAATCAAATTGTTGATAAATTAGTTGAAGAAAAAGTTGATGGCGTATATGTTGATTTTGAAAGGATATTATTATCTGATAAAGATAAATATACTAGATTTATAATTGAACTAGCTGCAGCTGTGAGAAAGCATAATATGAAAATCTCGGTTGCTGTAACACCTCCTGATGGCGCTGAAAATTGGTCTTTATGTTATGATCGATTTAATTTAGCGAAAGCAGTTGATTATATGGTATTCTTATCTTTTGATACACATGGAGTGCTTTCTCCAGTGAGCCTTTCATCTGCATATGAACTTGAAAATAACATTAACAAACTTATTAATAATGAAGGTGTACCAGCTAATAAATTAGTTGTTTCATTACCTTTATATACTAGACTTTGGTCTGAAAATAATGGTAAAGTTAGAAATAAAGTTGTTAATATGAAAAATATTACAATTCCAGATAAAGTTGAAAAAAAATGGAATGATACTACTAAACAATATTATATTGAATATAAAACATATCAAACTGTTAATAAAATGTGGATTGAAGATGAAACTTCAATAGCTAAGAAACTTGATATTATTAATAAATATAATCTTAAAGGTGCTGGGTTCTGGGAACTTGGAAGAGAAAAAGCAGGTCTTTGGGATGTAGTAGTTGATAAAATTAAATAAAATGGATATATTAATCTAATAAAAAATGAAGTAGACCCTAATTGTTGGATGGAAATTTGATAAGGAGGGTTTATTTTTTGATAAAATATTTAAAGTGAATAAATTGTAAGTTGTAAAATATATTTAGAAAAATAGAATTTTATAAATCATAATAGTGAAAATATGGTGAAAATACTTGACATTATTTTGTAATTGGATTAGTATAGATACATTGTTAATTAAAATTCGCAGTAAGGAGTGATACAAATGGACAATGAAGAAGTAATTTTAACCCAAGAGGGATATGATAAAATTGAAGAAACTTTAGAAGAATTAAAAACTAAAGTTAGGGATGAAATTAGGGAAAGAATTAAAGTAGCTTTAGGATATGGTGATTTATCAGAAAATTCAGAATATGATGAAGCTAAAGCAGCTTTAGCAGAAAATGAAGATAAGATTGCAGAATTGGAAAATAAATTAAAACATGCTAGAATTATTGATGAAAGTGAGATTGATACTAAGGTTGTTCAAATAGGTAATACAGTTAAGGTTCATGATGTTGAATTTGATGAAGATGTTACATATACAATCGTAGGATCAACTGAGGTTGATTTATTAAATAATAAAATTTCTAATGAATCTCCTATTGGACAAGCACTTTTAGGAGCTAAAAAGGGACAAACAGTTGAAGCTAAAGCTCCAAATGGAATTATGAAATTTAAAGTTTTATCTATTACTATATAGGGAAAGAGATATTGGTTTTGATGGCCAATATCTTTTTTTGTTATATGTAATATTAAGAATAATAATGAGGTTTTAAAATATTGACATTTAGGCAATTAGCATATATTATTAATGCATAAGTTTGCATGTGATGTGAGGTGAAAATATGGAAGCACTTATGACTACTTCATCTATGGGAGGCGAACTTATAAGCTTTAAAATAGATGGAATAGAAAAGATTCACCAAGGAGAAGAAGTAAAGGATGTAAATGGGAGAGTTTATTGGAAGAGACATGCTCCAGTATTGTTCCCAGTTGTAGGTAAATTAAAGGGTGGCCATACAGTTATAAATGGACGTACTTTTGAGATGCCTCAACACGGCTTTGCTAGAGATTTAAAATTTGAGCCTATAACGAAATTGGATAATTTTCATTCATATAAATTAGTAAGTGATAAATATACTTTAGTTAGATATCCGTTTGAATTTGAGCTATATAATACTTATAGACAGGAAGAGAATAAATTAATTTTTATTTATAAAGTTATTAATACTGGGGATTCACAAATGACTTTTGGTCTTGGAAGCCATCCAGCTTTTAAGATTGATAGCGATGATATTAAGAAAGAAAATTATTATTTGGAATTTAGTGAAGAAGAGGAAAATGCACATTTTTTATATTTAATAGATGGTTTAGTTGCTACGGAATATTCAAGAAATAAGCTAATTAATAATAAATATATTTTATTAAATGAACATTCTTTTGATAATGATGCTTTAATAATAAAAGGTATACAACATAAAGAAGTTAGTTTGAAAAATAGGAGAACTGGTAAAACTATTTTAAAAATGAATTATGAGGGGTGGCCATATTTAGGTATTTGGTCAAAAGCTGGAGCACCTTTTCTATGTTTGGAACCTTGGTTTTCTACAGCTGATAGAATTAATAGAGCAAGCGTATTTAATAAAAATCCTGATTTAATTACATTACAACCAAAAGAAGAATTTGAAGCTAAGTATAAAGTTGAATTTTTTTAATAGGAGTTAATAGTGAAAGTTTTAATGATGATAATTATAGCTATTTCAGTTTGTGTTATTTATGATATAAGAAGTATTCTTAGTAAGAATTTTCCTAAATATAATAATTCAAATGTTATAGAAACAGCAAGAATAGTGGCACTTATGGTTTCTTTAATATGTGGTGCTGTATATTATTTTATTTAATAAAGGAGGTTTATTTTGAGTAACAAAGAAAAAAATGTTGAGAAAAAAGTAAAGAATAATACTGATAAGAATGTTAAAAAGACTGATAAGAAATTGGGAGAGGTAACGATTGATCCTAAATTAAAATCAGAGTTAATTGACGAAAATGTTGCTGAATTGAATGGAAAAGAAGTAAACGAAAGCAATAAGCCTAAAAAAGATGTTAGTAAGGGTGTTAAGGGAATTATTGTTGTTGTATTTATTTTCTTGATTCTTTTTTTAGTTTCTAAGATTTTAAGTAATAATCAAGAAAGATTATTAAATAAAGCTGTTAATGAATTAGCGTCAAAAAATGTTGTAAGTACTAATTTTTATGATGAACAGATTAAAAATACTGGAGAATATAAAGTGGTTGCTGAAACTATTAAAGAATTCTTAGTGAAATATTCGGTTCAAATGAAAGAAGTTCAAAATGATTTGCAACAACAACAAGCAATTGTTTCTACATTATTAAATGAGAGTAATTATACAAATGATGCGCCTAATTTTGAAAATTCTTTAAAAACATTAAGTGATGCAAAAATTAAATTTGATACAGATATTGAAAATATTAAATTATTAACTTCTGAAGAATCTATTATGAGGTTAATTGAAAACAAAAAATTATCATCTGAGTATCTTGAATTATATAAAAAATATTTCTTTTCAGAATCTACTTTAAAAGAGATGATTGCAAAAGATTCAAGTGTTTTATTAAATACCAAAAATACTGTTGATAATACATATGATGGAATGATAAATATATTCACATTTTTAGTTAAAAATCAAGGAAAATGGGAAGTGAGCAATGGTAATGTGGTATTTGGAGATTTCTCTTTAATGGCTCAATTTATAGCTTTAAAGGCTAACATATAATATTGTAATCTTATAGTAATACAAATGTAATATATTACTATAAACCTTGAAAAATAAGATATTTGTAGCTTTTTAAGAATTTTGACTTTTTGACTAAATGCCTAAACCATGGTATAATCGGTTCATCAAATGAAAAGTAGGTGATTTAATAATGATTTACCAAAACGATATTGCTAGTTTAAAATCTAACATTAATGAAAAAATTGGACAAAAGATAATTGTTAAAGGCTCTCTTGGTAGAAGCAAATCATTTGAAAAAGAGGCAACTATAGAAAAAGCATATCCAAGTATTTTTGTTGTAAGATATGACGAAAATGATAGAAGTGTTTCATATCAATATAAGGATGTTTTAACACGTAGTGTTGAAGTTGATGTGTTTGACGGTGAAGGATATAGTCCATTGGTTCCTCCAACTCAAAAAGGAATAAGAAAGTTAAGAACTTCATTATAAAGTTTTTTATCCCAAATGCACTGACATTTGGGATATTTTTTTCACTATATATGAAATTTAATTTAGAAAATAACAAAGGAGAAAGAAATGAATGATAATATAAAAAAAGCATTGATGAGACTGTTAGCAATTTTAATTGTTTTTATAATTTCTTATGCATATAATAGATTTTTTATGAAGGAAAATCTGAATAATTCGAAGAAAGTAAATTTAAAGGATAATATCAATAATTCTAAATTTGCGGATGTGGATTTGAATAATGAGGATTTTAATGTTTTATTTATGTATGTTGGGCAGGCTGATTCTACACTGATTAAATATAAAAATAAAACAATGTTAATTGATGCTGGTAATAATGAAGATGGCAAGAATATTGTTAAGTTTTTAAAAGATAAGGGAATTAGTAAACTTGATTATATTGTTGGAACTCATTATGATGAGGATCATATTGGTGGGCTTGATGATATAATAGAAAATTTTGACATTGGTAAGTTTTATTTATCAAATGGTGGTGAACTTGGACCTAATTATTATAATTTAGAGAAAGCGGCTAAGAAAAAGAATTTAACTATTACCATTCCTAAAGTGGGATATAAAATTGATTTTGGCGATGTAGATATGGAAGTGATGGCGGCTTCTAAATTCGATGGAAAAAATGATAATAATGCTTCTATTGTTATTCAAGCTAAATATGGTAGCCGCAAATATTTATTTATGGGTGATCTTGAGAAACAGGAAGAAGCAAAGCGTAAATGGAACGAGGTTGATGTTTTAAAGGCAGGGCACCATGGTTCTAATACAAGTACTACTCAAGAATTTTTAAATCAAGTTAAGCCTAAATATGTTTTTGTGTCAGCTGGTAAAAATAATAAATATAGACTTCCAAACGTTAAAGCTATGGAAAGAATTGAAAAGACGGGGGCTAAAATTTTTAGAACTGATGTTAATGAATCATCTTTTTGGCTTACATCAAATGGTAATGATATTGATATAAAAGAGGTTTCGATTAATCTTGATAGAAATGGAGGAAAATAGTATGTTTAATTTTTTAAAATTTTTCAAAAGAAAGAAAGAAGTTAAGTTTGAAGTTGAAGGTGAAGTTTATAAAATTGATGAAATTGGTGATGATGATAAATACGTTTTTTTAACTAGGGAAAGAGATGGAGTTGATAAACAGATTTTCGATATTTCTGATGAATTATATAATCAAATTTTGGATAATGGTAGTATTGAATATCTAGTTTATAAAAATGGAAAATTTGAAATTAAATAGATTTAAGGAGGAATTATGGGAAAATATATGATTTTTGTTATAGTTATAGTAATACTTACAATTATTACTATGGTTCAATTTACTAGGGAAAAGAAGGATAATATCCAAAATAATAATATGAATGGCAGCATTAATGGAATGAATAGCTCTAATAATAATATTACTACAAGTTCATATAGTGGAAAATTTTATATGCCTATAGAAGATGTTTTTAAGATTACATCTAAAGGAGTTGTTCTTACAGGAAAAATTGAAAAAGGTTCTGTAAGATTGGGTGATAAAGTTGAAGTTCTTTTAGATGATAATAGAAAGATTCAGACAACAGTGCTAGGTATTGAAATGCTTACTAAACTTAAGGAGGTTGCCTATGCAGGTGATAATGTAGGGATATTAATTGGTGAGCAAGTTAAAGAAAAGAATGTTAAATATGTAGCTGTACAGAGTGTTAGTGAGTAAAAAGAAAAGATGTAGAAATTGATCTACATCTTTTTATTATTTTGCGTTTTTAGCGATTGTGCAGATGTCTGCGAATGCTTTTTCGTCTGTGATAGCTAATTCTGCTAACATTTTTCTGTTTACGATAACATTTGCTTTCTTTAATCCGTTGATTAAATTGCTGTATGTTAATCCGTTTATTCTTGCACCTGCGTTAATTCTTGTAATCCATAATCTTCTGAAATTACTTTTTCTATCTTTTCTTCCTACGAATGCGTAGTTTCCAGATTTCATAACTGCTTGTTTTGCTTGTTTGAATCTGTAACCTTTAGCACCATAATATCCTTTAGCTCTTTTTAAGATTTTTTTATGTTTTTTTCTTGTGATAATTCCTGTTTTTACTCTTGCCATTATAATTCTCCTTTCAATTTAGTATTAGTTTCCGTATGGTAACATTTTAGCAACGTTCTTTTCGAATGTTTTTGCAACATATGCGTCTTGAACTTTACCACTTGATCTTTGTCTATTTGTTTTATTTCCTAATAAATGTCTTCTGTTTGCTTTTGTTCTTTTTACTTTACCAGTAGCTGTATATTTATATCTTTTTGCAGCTGCTTTATTTGTTTTTAATTTTGGCATTTTATAGTCCTCCCTGTATATTTTAATTTATTTAAATATTAACTTTTTTTAGTTAATATTATGAACATGTTTTTACCTTCCATGATAGGGCGTTTTTCTGTGTTTGCAATATCTTCTAAAGCTTCGATAAATTTATTTAATAATTCTTCACCTTGGCTTTTGTAATTCATTTCTCTACCACGAAATCTAACTGTTATTTTTAGTTTATTACCATCTTCAAGAAACTTTCTAGCATTTTTTGCTTTGAATTCAAAATCATGTGTATCAGTGTTTGGTGTTACTCTGATTTCTTTCATTTCAAAACTTTTTTGTTTTTTTCTAGCTTCTTTTTCTTTTTTTGATTGTTCAAATTTGTATTTTCCATAGTTCATTATTTTACAAACCTTTGGATTGTTTGATGAAACTAAAACTAAGTCTAAATTTTTGTCATAGGCTAAATTTAGTGCATCATTTAATTGCATTTCTCCTAATTTTTCATTATTTTCATCGATTACTTGAACTTTGTCAGCTCTAATTTGATCATTAATTGGTAAATCTTGTTTTATGTTAAAACACCTCCTAAAAATATTATTGAATTAAAAAAAGATTGGACGAATCCAATCTACTTCTCATTATAAATACAGATATAATATATGTTTTGAACATATTGATATATTTTAATATTTATAGACCTTTTCCTAAAAGTGAAGGTGAGAAGTAAACTTCTTCTTTAATAACTTCAATTAGTTTACTATAAAAAGATTGAAATGTCAATATTTTGGAATAATTTATTTTATAATTTAAGTGGTAAAATGTAGATTGGTTGATATATTGATTTAAATGCTGTAAACTTAAAGTATTGAAGATTATGGTTTTTTTCAATATTAAATTGAGAGGACCTGGGTCCTCTCTTGGATTTAAGGAGGATAATATGATTAATGGTTTGTTTGGAAAAGTCAATAGTAACTCAAATGCTTCAGTAAAGAAGTCCTATTTGGCAGTAAGTAACTGTGTTCCTATTGAAGGAAGTAGGTATGTTTTACAGCGGATAGAATATGACGGTGAATTTTTCTTTCCGGTGGAAGTAAAGACATCTAAGATTCTTTCAGTGAATCGTAAGTCAGATGATGTTTTTATAATAGAAACTTGTAATAGCTTTTATTATGTAAAAGTCTTGGGGCTTATGCCTTCAAAGTTTAAATTAGCGGTAGCTTATAAGAAACCAATTTCTAACAAAAAGATGAATTGTTTCACTATTAGAGATGCAGGTGCAACGTATCAGTTAATTTCTACATTCACATCATATGTCGAGAGTGTTATCGATTTAAATGGAGTGTATGAGGTAAAAACAAGAAATTCACTTTACTATTTGAAGTTAGGTTGAAAAATTAATTGTTAAGAAAAAAAGATATTCTTTTTCCCACGATTGTGGGTTTTTTCTTTTTTTATATTGACATATATGGAAAAATATTATATTATAATATAGCGTTAAAGAAATATGACCTTTTAAAGCGATTCCCCGGTTGGTTTTGAAGGTTTCATATAGATAATTTTTATAGATAATGAAATGGAGGATATATTACCATGAATAATACTACTTATAGTGTTAAGAAAAATGAAATTAATAGAAAATGGTATATTATTGATGCTGCAAACAAACCTTTAGGTAGAGTTGCTTCAGAAGCTGCAAAATTATTAAGAGGAAAACATAAACCAACTTTTACACCTAATATGGATTGCGGTGATTATGTAATAATTTTAAATTGTAAAGAAGCTGTATTAACAGGTCATAAATTAAATCAAAAAGTATATACAAGATTTACAGGATATATTGGAAATATGAAAAGAGTTTTAGCTAAAGATATGATGGCTAAAAGACCAACAAATGCTATGATGATTGCTGTAAAAGGTATGTTGCCACACAACAGTCTTGGTAGACAAATGTTAAAAAAATTAAGAGTATATGAAGGTAATGAACATGAAAATATGGCTCAAAAACCTGAAGTATGGAAATTTTAGTAGGAGGATCATAAATAATGGCTAAATCTAAAGCAGTTGAATATTTAGGAACAGGTAGAAGAAAAAGTTCTATCGCTAGAGTAAGATTAACTGAAGGAAATGGAAAATTCATTGTTAATGGAAAAACATTGGAAGAATATTTTGGTGTTGAAACATTAAGAGTTATCGCTAAACAACCATTAACAGTTACAGATACTGTATCAAAGTATGATGTTAGAGTTAAAGTTGTTGGTGGTGGGTTATCAGGACAAGCTGGTGCAGTTCGTCATGGTATCGCAAGAGCTTTAAATATTGCTAATGAAGAAGAATTCAGACCATCATTAAAATCTAGCGGTTTCTTAACAAGAGATTCAAGAAGAAAAGAAAGAAAGAAATATGGATTGAAAAAAGCTCGTAAAGCTCCTCAATTCAGTAAGAGATAATATATTTTTAAACTCGCTATTGTGGCGAGTTTTTTTATTGTGAAATTATATAAAAAGTGCTATAATTGCATTATAGGAGGTTAATTATGAGAGAATTAGGATTAAATAGTGGAATTTTAATTGGAATTGTTATTGTATGGATTTTATTAATTTCAATTAAGCAAGTTGATGAATATCAAAGAGGAATTTTATTTTCATTTGGTAAGTTTGCAAGAATTTTAAAACCGGGTTGGCATCTTGTATTTCCTATAGTTAATAGGGTTGTAAAGGTTGACATTAGAACAAAGACAGTTGATGTTCCAGAACAAGAAGCTATTACAAGGGATAATGTTTCAATTAGAATTAATGCAGTTTTGTATTATAAAATTTTTGATGCATCTAAGGCTGTAATTTCTGTTGAAAATTACAATTATGCAGTTAGCCAATTGGCTCAAACAACAATGAGAAATATTGTTGGATCTGTTACACTTGATGAATTATTATCTGAAAGGGATAAGCTTAGTACACAAATTTGTCAAATAGTTGATGAAGCAACTGATCATTGGGGAATTAAAGTTGAAAATATTGAACTTAAAGATATTGCTTTTAATGAAGAATTGAAGAGAGTTATTTCAAAAGTGGCTGAAGCAGAAAGAGAAAAACAAGCGGTTATAACTAAATCAAAGGGTGAAGTTGAGGCTTCTGAAAATCTAGCTAAAGCTGCAACAATTATGGGAAGTACTCCTGGTGCATTACATTTAAGAACTTTAGCTACATTAAATGATTTGAGTAGTGATCAATCAAATACAGTTATTTTTGCTTTACCTGTTGAAGCTTTGGAAGCTATGAAAGGTTTATCTAATATAGGTAAAAAATAATTAGTATAATTTAAGTAATATAGGGGATATTCATTATATGGTGAATATCTCTTTTATTATATAAATAGTGGTTGTTAAATAATTTATTGTTGTGGTATAATAGAACATAAGTTTTGTTAAGGAGATATATCATGATTGGATTTCTAAGAGGAGTTATTGAGTTTAAGGCTAATAATTATATTTTGATAGATGTTGGTGGTGTTGGGTATAAAGTATTTATGTCGGCTGAGAGTATTAAAAATTTAGAAATGAATTCTAGTATTAAGATCTTTACATATACAAGGGTATCACAGGATGATATTAGTTTGTTTGGTTTTTTGACTAATGAAGAATTAATGACTTTTGAATTATTAATTAGTGTTGGTGGAATTGGAGCGAAATCTGCTGTAAATATTTTATCGAATATAGAGCCTACTGAATTTGCTATAGCTGTTATTACTGATGATGTTGCTACATTGAAAAAGTTACCTGGAATTGGTCCGAAGACAGCACAAAGAATCATTTTAGAACTTAAGGATAAGATTAAAACAGAGAATGCTGTAATTGCTACTGAAACTGTGGTAGTTAAGCATAAATTTAATCAAAATGAACTTGATGCCATGGATGCTCTTCAAGTTCTTGGATTTAATAGAAAGGATATTGAGAACATTATGGAAGGCTATGAGTCGACTGGAAAGAGTGTTGAAGATATTATTAGAGAGCAATTAGTTAAGCTTAGTAAATAGGAGGGATTTAATTGGATTTTAGTGAACCATTATCATATCGTATGATGCCTACAAATCTTGATGAGTATGTGGGACAGGAACATATTTTAGCTAAAGATAAAATTTTGTATAGAACTATTAAAGCTGATAGATTATCTAGTATTATTTTATGGGGACCTCCTGGATGTGGTAAAACTTCGCTTGCAAAAGTTATTAGTAATACGACAAAATATAAGTTTGTAAAATTAAATGCGGTTACTGCAGGTGTTAGTGATATTAAACATGCGATTGAAGATAGCAATGTGAGTATGTTTAATATGAGTGGAAAAGTTGTGCTTTTTATTGATGAAATTCACAGGTTTAATAAATTGCAACAGGATGCATTGTTACCATATGTTGAAAATGGAAAAGTAATATTAATTGGTGCGACTACTGAAAATCCATATTTTGAAGTTAATAAGGCTTTGATTTCAAGAAGTATGAATTTTCAATTACATCAATTATCAAATGAAAATGTTTTTACTGTTTTAAAAAGAGCTATTATTTCTGAAAAAGGCCTTGCTAGCTTTAATATTGAAATTAGTGATGGGACATTGAAGAAAATTGCTGTTAGTTCTAATGGAGATGTAAGAACTGCTTTAAATGCTTTGGAAATTGCAGTTTTAACTACTGCTCCTAATGTAACTGGAGTTATTAAAATAACTGATGAAATTGCTAAAGAATGTGTTGTTGATAATAAGATTATGTTTGATAAGGATGGAGATTCTCATTATGATAATATAAGTGCTTTTATAAAATCAATGAGGGGAAGTGATCCGGATGCGGCAATATTTTATTTGGCGAGGGCTATTTATGCTGGTGAGGATCCAGTATTTTTGGCAAGAAGAATTTGTATATTGGCTGCAGAAGATGTTGGTATGGCTGACCCAATGGCTCTGGTAGTTGCTAATTCAGCTCTTCAAGTGGTTAAGGAGATAGGAATGCCTGAAGGTCGAATTATACTTTCTGAAGCAGCAATATATATGGCTAATGCTCCTAAATCAAATGCTAGTTATAATGCAATTAATAGTGCACTTAGTGATGTGGAAAATGTTGATACAGGAATTATACCAATGCATATTAGAAATGCTCCTGCTAAAGGAATGGAGAGGGAAGGGTATCATGTGGGATACAAGTATCCGCATGATTATAAGAATCATTTAGTTGAGCAGCAATATTTACCTGACAAAATCAAGGATGTTAAATATTATTTTCCTGATGAAAATTGTATTAATAGTTTTAAGGATGAAGTTAGAAATAAAAATACCCAAGATAATTAATATCTTGGGTATTTTTTAGTTGTTATTTTCATTATTTGTATTTTGTTTACCGTCTTTTAACATTTCTGTCATTGCGCCTAAACCTGCAAGAGGTTTTGTTGCTTCGAAAGGTATAAATACTTTATTTGCTTCACCATTTGCAACATTTGCTAATGTTTCAAGTGATTTTAATTGAATTACTTTATCTGTAGGGTTTGCTTCTACCATTGCACCATATACTAGTTTTACTTCTTCTGCTTTTGCTGCTGCTACTTTTTTGATTGCTTCGGCTTCACCATTTGCTTTTCTAATTTGAGCTTCTCTATCAGCATCTGCATGTAGGATTGCTGCTTCTTTTTCACCTTGTGCTTTAAGAATTGCAGCTTGTCTTTCACCTTCGGCTTGAAGGATTGACGCTCTTTTTGTTCTCTCTGCATTCATTTGTTTTTCCATTGCTTCTCTGATATCTGGTGGTGGAGTAATATCTTGAACTTCGATTCTATCTATTGAACAACCCCATTTTGTTGTTGCTTCATCCAACATTGATTGTAGCTTTCCATTGATTGTATCTCTTGAAGCGAATGTTGCTTCTAAGTCCATTTTTCCAACAATGTCTCTGATTGATGTTACTGATAAATATTCAATACCATTTTTTAAGTTTTGAATTTCATATACAGCTTTTGCTGGATCTTTAATTTTATAGAAAACAACTGTATTAATTGTAATTGTAACATTGTCTTTTGTAATTACTTCTTGGGGAGCAATGTCCAATGTTTGTTGTTTTAAACTTACAATGCTTCTTACATGATCAATAAATGGAATAATTATTGTTAAACCTGCATCTGCAACTTTATGGAATTTACCTAATCTTTCAATGATATATACTTCAGATTGTCTAACTATTTTAATACTTGTAAATAAAAATAATAAAATAATTCCTATAATAATAATAGCTGGCATTATAATTCCCTCCTAAATTCTTTATATGTATATATTATAGCATATATTGTGAAAAAAATAAATACATAATGTTGCAAAAGATGTTGGTGTAACGTATAATATGATATGTTTTGGAGGAGATATGAATAAAAAGAGAGTAATATTTTTTATAATGATGATTGCTATGATGATTTTAATTTTCTTCTTTTCTAGCCAGAATGGGGAAGAGTCATCTGCGATGAGTAGTGGAGTTTTTTTGAAATTAAAAGAAAATTTGAATGTGAATATTGATATTGGAGTTATTCGAAAACTGGCGCATTTAACAGAATATTTGTTTTTAGGAGTGACGGTTATATTATATGTAGGGACTTTTAAAAATAGTGATGAAAAATCAATGGCAATTTCTACAGGAATATGTGTTTTATATGCAATTAGTGACGAATTTCATCAATATTTTATTGCAAATAGAGATGGTAGATTTGGCGATGTATTGATTGATTCGATAGGGGCAATGCTCGGGATCACAATTACTATGTTAATATTGTTGATTATAAGAAGAAAAAATGACAAAAAGATTACAATTTGACATTTGAATTAAGAATGAAGGTAATGCTTTTTATTCAATTGATATTAAGCGAAAAATATTATAAAATTCATTAGAAATGATATTTTAGGAGGATTGGACCATGGCATCTACAATGAATCCATTGGAGAGAAAAGCGAGAGCATCATTTATAAAAGGATTTTTTATTGCATTATTGATAGGGATATTAATAATAGCGTTTTTAGCATTGCAATTATTTAATAAAATAACTGAAGAAAAGAAAAGAGTTGCTTCTCAAAAAACTGTTTTAGTTTTAAAGAAAAATGTTACATCTGGAGAAATATTAACAAGTAATATGTTCACAACATTAAAAGTTGATGCTGCAATGGCACCAAATGGTTCTGTTGATTCTGTATCAAAATTTAACAGATTTATGGTTGCAGATTTGAATGGAAATGAAATTACAACATTATCGGATGGAACAAAAGCTATAACAGTTAATGGACAACAGTATCCTTTAACACAGGATGCAAATGGTGATTATACTTATATGTATAATGGTCAAGCTGTAAAAGTTGCTTTTGGAGAATCTACATATGTTGCTAAAATTTCTTTAGGAAAAGGTACACCAATTATACCTGATATGGTTACTGTAATTAGTGAACAAGCTACCAATGATTTAAGAGAGCAAGAGTATAATATGATTGCTTTACCATCTGATTTAAAGACTGATGATACAGTTGATGTTAGATTAAGATTACCAAATGGTGCGGATTATGTTGTTTTATCTAAGAAAAAAGTTAAAGTACCGCAATCTGGTGGAAATCAATCTTACTCAACAGTTTCTTTAAACTTAAATGAGACAGAAATTTTAGTAATGAGTGCTGCGATTATAGATTCTTATAAAATTCAAGGTAGTAAAATTTATATAAATAAATATACTGATCCAGGATTACAAAAAGCTTCAAAGAGTACATATATTCCATCTGAAGATGCTTTAAGAGTAATTAATAAAGATCCAAACCAATTAGCTAAAGCTAAAGCTGCATTAGTTGAATTATATCAAACAAGTTCTGAGTTTAGAAAACAAATTGACGGTTCATATGCTGGTACGGATCAAACAACAATTAATTCGCAAGTATCTGCTGGAACAACATCTGAAGTTAATACTCAAGTTAATTTAAGAAAACAAATATTGGACGGAAAATAAAATAAAATGGTTTATAGGTTCCATTTAAAAACCTAAATATTTTAAACGGGAAGTTAATTTGGAACAAATAGGATTTTTAGGGGCTTATGATAAAAAAGATTTGTTAATTAATGTGGCAACAGTTCTTACTAATGCTGGTAAATCTGTTTTGATTGTGGATGCAACATCTGTTCAAAGAATGAGATATGTTGTTCCAAATATTAGTACAAATCAAAGTTTTGCATATGTTAGTGAATATGCAAAGATTGACGTTGCTTTAGGTTTTATGACATTAAATGATATTGCACAATATTTAAGAATAAATTTGAATTATGATTATATTTTAATTGATTCTGATAATCCACAAACAATGAATTCGTTTGGAATTCAAGGAATGAAAAAAATATTTTTTGTAACTTCATATGAACAATATGATATGTTAAAGGGCGCAGAACTTTTAAGATTTGTTCAGATGCCTATTGAAGTTGTAAAAGTTATTTCTACAACTAATATGAATGATGCGGAAGATAAATTACTTAATTCAAAAGTTGTAAACTCTAATATTAAATGGAGTAATAGCAGAATTGAATTTAGTGATCTAGATGTTGATAGAAGAGCTATTTTGAAAAATCAATTTAGCAAACAAATTACGTTTAAATCTTTTTCTAAAGATTATAAACAATGGTTAGAATATTTAGTTAATATAATTGCTGATAGTACAATTGATACTAATAGAATTATAAAGAGAATATAGGAAGGATATTATAATGCCAATTATTAGTTTTGTTAATAGAGACATTAGAGAAACTGGTCAGAGTTTATCAGCGGCAGTTATAGCGTCAGTAATGGCAATTGAACATAATTATAGAGTTATTGCAATATCTACTGATTTTAATGATAAAACTTTAGAAAATAGTTTTTATAATCCGAAACAAGCTTCAGTTACATCTTTTTTGAAAAATACTATTACAACTGATATTTCAAATGGTGCAGAAGGTTTAATTAGAGCTTTTGCTAGTAACAGAGCTTCTGCTGATATGATTAAAAGTTATACTAAACCAATTTTAAAGGATCGTTTAGATGTTTTACCTGGTTTAAAAACAACTGATTATAAGACATTTGTTAATATGGCAAATTATTTTTCTCAAATTGCAGATGTGGCGAATGCTTTTTATGATATGGTAATTGTAGATGTTTCACAGGAAATTCCTAGTGATGTTCAAATGAGAATTTTAAATATTTCGGATTTAGTTTTAGTTGGAGTTAATCAATCGTTATCTGCGATTAATAATTTTTTAAAATTAAAGACTACTGAACCTTTTTTTCAAAAAAGTAATGTTGTTATAGAAATAGGTAAGTATAACCCTTATTCAAAATATAGTGCTAAAAATATAGGAAGAATTTTGAGAGAAAAAAATATTCCATGGGCAGTACCATATAATATTAATTTTTCGGATCATGCTTCTGAAGGAAAGATTATTGATTATTTACTTGGAGCAAAAATGCTTAATGATCCAAATAATCAAGATTATAGTTTTTATACATCAGTAGGTCGTGTTGTAGATTCTATTGATTATAAATTAAAAGAGTTGCAATATCTAAAATAGGAAGGAGTTAATTTATGCCTTTAAATATTATAATTTCGATTGTAATAATTGCAATTGTAGTTGCTCTAATTTATAAAAAGTTGAAAAGTAATCAAAATGCTAAAGTTGTTGAAGATGTTGTAATAGATGATAAAACATATACTTTGGAAAAAATGATTGATTATATAAAGAGAAAGATGGATGAAATCACTAAGGTCAATTTATATGACTTGGGACTTTCTGAAGAAGAGTTAAAGAGAAGAAAAAATAAAAAGTATGAATTGAAGAAGGCTTTAAAAGGATGTACTTATGGTGATGTTAATGATAAAAAGTATGTTAAACAATTAATATATGATTTGTTATTAAATGATTATGGTGTTGATGAAACAAATATATCAAAAGCAATTCCTTTTGATATTGCTTCATTGTTAACTCCTCAAGATAAGTTTGATATTATTATTTATATGTATAAAAAAGAATTTGGATATGAAGCTATGTCTAAATTGATTAAAAAATATAAATTAGCTGAACTTAAATATACTTCAGGTGATGCAAAACCATCATATGTTATTTTGCCAGAAGAAATTTCTGCAATTTATGCAAGAGAAAATTTCATGTTATCGCTTGAAGATAAATTAATGGTTGTTGTTCAAAGAATTTATCAACAATATAAAGGGTATAGTTCTATTGATGAAATTAGAGATATGAATATTGATGGTATATCTGGAGGTATTTCTGGTTTGCCTGAGAGCTTTTTGAGTCAGGCTGCTCAAACTGATGCAAATGTTGTTAATAATGTTTTGGATCACAAAATTCCAAGAGCTTGTGATAGTATTTGGATCATGTTCTCTGGTAAATCAATTCGTTTAGCATTCTTATCTTTTGGTAGTGAATCTGAACTTAAGAGAGTATGTCAAAATATATATAAATACAATAACCCTGGTCAGTTATCTGATACTAATGGTTATAAAATTAATGAAATGAAGGATGGTTCTCGTGTTGTTGTTGTTAGACCAACATTTTCAGAAACATGGGGATTCTTTATTAGAAAGTTTGACGTTCAAAGAGCGAGTCTTGAACAATTAATTAAGGATGAAGGAAAAGAAGAAGCTATCGATTTAATGAAGTATATTGTTAAAGGTGCTAGAATTATTGCTCTAACTGGTGAGCAGGGTACTGGTAAAACAACTATGCTTATGGCTATGATTGAAAATATTTATGAAACATTAAACATTCGTGTTCAGGAAACTGCATTTGAGCTTCATTTAAGAAAAATTTATCCTACAAGAAATATTTTATCTTTTAGAGAAACAGAAACAGTATCTGGACAAGAGGGTCTTGACGTTCAGAAAAAGACTGACGGTAGTGTTAACATCATTGGTGAGGTTGCAACTGACCCGGTTGCATCTTGGATGATACAGGCCGCGCAAGTTGCTTCAAAGTTTACTTTATTTACTCACCATGCTAAGACTTTTCCTGATTTGGTAACAGCGCTTCGTAACTCAATGCTTAGAACTGGTGTTTTCAAAAACGAGCTTGTTGCTGAAGAACAAGTTGTTTCAGTTCTTAACTTTAATGTGCATTTAGTTAAGGATTTTAGGGGTAATCGTTATATTCAAAGGGTTACTGAATGTATACCAGTCATTGATAAAAATGATTATAATTATAATAGTAGAAATGAAACTACATTAGAAGGTAAATTTGATACTTTTATTGAGAACTCTACAAAATATTTTGCTAAAGAAACCAATAAAGAGTTATATAAATATCAAAATATTATGGAATACCAAGATGGTAAATTTGTTTTAACTAATAAAATTACAGATAAAAATATTGGTGAAATGATTATAAATATGGATGAGCAGGATTCTGCTGCATTTAGAGAATTTGTTAAAGTTCATTGGAATTGTGTATTTAATGAAAGAGGCGAGAGATTGGCTTAATATGATTATGGGAGGTGTGGCTTTTGGAATCTAATATTCTTTATATTATAATGGGAATTACAATGGGTTTGCTTGCGATTATTGTAGTAGCTTATTTAATGCTTCGCAAGAAAATGCAAAATTCTGATGTTAAGAGAATTAACAGCTTAATAAATGATACTAAAGAGAAAAGATATTCATTGGATGTTTTTTATCAAAAGTTATATATTAAATTTCAAAAGGCTCCTTTTATAAAAAGATACTTATATAAAATTAGAAGAAGACTTGAAATTAATAACCTTGATGATGAGTATTTAACAAGAATGCAGACGGCTAAAATTATTTTTAGAGCTTTGATTCTTGTAACTTTATTAACAATTGGTGTCGTAGTGGTTACTCATAATAATTTATTGTTAATGGGTATTATTTTAATTTTTGAATTATTTATTATTGATACATTGACTGACAGTATGGTTGATAAAATTGACAATAATTTATTATTACAACAAATTGATTTTTTTGCTTCTTTAAGACATTCATATCATGAAACTAACATGGTAGGAGAAGCAATTTATGTTACAGCTCAAGACACTGATGCTGTTGAGGTTTCAAGACAGGCGGAAAAAATATTTGAAATATTAAACTCTTCTGATCCAGAAACTGAACTTGAAAAATATTATGATGTTGCTCCAAACAATTATCTAAAAGAGTTTGCAGGAATTTCATTTTTAACTCAGGAGTTTGGTGATAGAAAAGTAAATGGTGAATCATTGTATTTGAAGAACCTTGAAAATATCACTCAAGAAATGCAACTTGAAATTTTAAAAAGGGATAAGCTTGATTATACTTTTAAGAGTATTTCTGTTATTTCTATTGTCCCTGTATTATTTTTGGAACCACTTAAGAATTGGGCGACAAGCAATTTCGGATTTACTGTTGCGTTTTACGAGGGTAAGAGTGGTATGCTTGTTCAACTTGGTGTAATTTTACTTACCATTATTTCTTATATACTTATTCGTAAATTGAAGGATAATGGTTCTGTAAAAAGAGTTGAAGATACTCAAAATCCATGGCAGGAAAAATTATATAAGAATAAGTTGATAAAAAAAGTTATTGATATGTTTATGCCAAAACAGCATACTGCGCAAGAAAGAAAAGAAAAAAAATTGTTGCAGGATGCAGCATCTAAACAAAAGCTGCATTGGCTTTATGTTTCAAGACTTACGATGTCAATACTTGCTTTTATAGGTGCTATTATTACTATAATTGCATTACATGCAATTCAAGTTAATTTCCAATATACAAATCCTACATCTGATTATGATTTAATTGGTACGGCAGAGGGTAGTGAGCTTAAAAAAGCTAAAGCTACAACTGAAAGACAAAATAAGGTACTTGATAAATTGAGGGGACCTGGAAAAACTGTTAATGATAAAGAAATTAAAAAGGTTATGTCAAAAATTAAGGATTATGATGATAAATCGGATACAGATATTAAAAAAGAGATAAAGCAAATTAAGAAAAAACTTAATATTATTAATAAAGAATATATTTCATGGGTTGAAATTTTAATTGCTTTTGTTGTTGGATATCTTGGATATATGGCTCCATATTTAATTATTAAATTTCAAGTTAAGTTAAGAGTCATGGAGATGGAAGATGAAGTAATGCAGTATCAAGTTATTATATTGATGCTTATGAGACTTGAGAGAGTCGACGTTGAAATGATTTTGGAATGGCTTGATAGATATGCTGATATATTTAAAGAGCAAATTAGTAAGTGCTTGAATAACTATGAGTCAGGTGCATATGAAGCACTTGAAGAGATGAAAGAAGAAGTTACTTATCAAGAATTTATAAGAATTATTGAAAGTTTACAATCTGCAGTTGAAAAAGTTCCTATTAAAGAAGCTTTTGAGGAACTTGAATCTGATAGGGATTATTATAGGGATAAGAGAAAAGAAACTAATGCAAGATTGATTGATAAAAAAGGCAGAATAGGTAAAGCCGTAGGATTTGCACCAATGGTTGTAATGTTTGTTGGATATTTAATATTCCCATTGATGTATATTGGTATGACAAGTATGTCAAGTGTATTTACTTCTTTACAAGATTAGTTTTGAAAGGATATTGTTTTGGAAAATTCAAGTTTAGCATTAAAAATTGCTGGTGGAGTTTTAATCTCGATGCTTATTATTTCTTTGGTTGTTGTGTCTTGGAGTAGATTTTCTAAGGTTCAAAAAGAGAAAGTAAAAGCTGATGAAATTAAATCAATTAGTGATTTTAACAAAGAGTTTGAATCATATAACAAAGATATTGTTAGGGGATATGAATTAGTGTCATTAGCAAATTTAGCAAATGACACTAATAAGAAATATTCTGAAGTAGAGGGTTTTAAAAAATTTAATGTATATATTTCTATGAAAAGTTCTGATGCCGCATTATCATCAAGAGGAAGTGGCGCTGAAATAAGATACAATAATAGAAAATATTTTGATTTTACTGATTTTGCTAACAATATTTGGTCACGGATTATCTAATGGTGATAAAAAGGCTATAAAAGATTTGTATTTTAGATGTGTTGATGTTAAATATGATAAAAGTTCTGGAAGAATTATTACTTTATATTTTAATGAAATAACAAAAGTGGAAGATTAGTTTCTGGAGGATAAAATGGAAAATACATCAAAAGCTTTAATAATGGCTGGAGAAACTTTGATTGCGGTATTAGTAATTGGATTATTTGTTACAATTAATACTTTATTTGGTAAATTTTCGAAGAATATTAATAAGCAATTAGAAGTATCAAATATTTCGGTTAAAAATGCAGTTTTTATGGGATATGAAGGTAGAGTTAATATTTTAGTTACTGAATTAGCTTCTATTATTAATTATGCTAAAAAATTGAATGATGACAATGGTTTAAAAAATCCTGAGGGAAAATTAACTTATCAGATTTATAATTCACCAACTTTTGTTAAAGTTTATATCAATGGTATTGATTATTTTGCTCAATATATTAATTCTAATAGATATTCTGATTCTGCACTATTTAAAGAAGATTTAAATAGATATATGCAGGATAATAATACTAAAATATATATGGTTGGTGCTACAATTACTGGATTTGCAGAAAAAAATCTTAATGGAAAAACAGAGCATGTTGTTTATAAGAGATTGATTCCAAATTCTATTTTGATTCATAAAGATACTGCTTTAGTTAATGGAATAAAGATTGATACTGTTCCAGATAATTTATTGGATAGGTATAATTTTAAAACACTTAATGATTTTAATAATTTTGAAGTACGTTAGTAAGAAACGAATTTGAATTCGTTTCTTTTTTATGTAAAAGTAATGAAAAAAAAACATAAATTTTGTTTAATATAAAGATTTTGCAATAATAATGAAAAAATTAAAAATATTGTTTATTTTTATAAATTATGTTATAATACTTTTAGTAATTTTTTTATATTCAAAGGAGGAAGAGATGGAGAATTCATCAAAAGCTTTAATTATTGCAGGTGCTATTTTAATTTCTATTTTAATAATTGGTTTGGGTGTTACAATATTTCAAAATGCTCAAAAAGTAATTAAAGGATCAGGAAATGTAGATTCACAAGCAGCTATGGCTAATAATGAAAGATATCAAGAGTTTATAGGAGAGAATGCTACAGCATCTGATGTTAAACAATTAATTTCACTTGTTAATACAAATAATTTAACAGCAAAAACAAAGGGAGAAAATACAGTTGTTGGTATCGTATTAGATGGTGCTGCACAACCAAATTTATCATCTGTTAAAATTTTAAATGGAAAGACATATACAGTAAAATTAGATAATACAAAACAAAGCGATGATCCAATTGAAGATTCATTTGGTGAAACAGATGCTTCATATTATAGAAATGGTTATATAAGAATTATCGTTATTAAAACAAACTCAAAATAATTTTATACAAGTAGGAGATATGGATGAGCGAGAATGCATCTGATGCGTTAAAAATGGCAAGTGCTATTTTACTATTTGTAATGGCTTTAAGTTTAGCTATATTTTCTTTTTCAAAAGTTCAAAGTGTTTCTAAGAAAACAATGAGTAAACTTGATAATGGAAGAACTTTTTATGATGTTGATAATATAGAATATAATGGAAAAAAGCTTAATATTACTTCAAATAAAATTGTTGGAGTTGATACGGTAATTCCTATGATGTATTCTTATTATGATGAAGGAGTTACAATTTTATTTTATTCTGCAAGAATGAATGATGAAGGTAAAATTTATGATATGAAGCCATTGCCTTTGTATGCAACGGAGGCACTTGATAGTAAATTACAGAATTCAAATTTGATTGATGGAAATAGATATGTTTATGGATTGGATTTGGATGATGAAATGGCAAGACAGGAGCCTTGGAGTCATAATAGGCAGTTTGCAATGAATTTTATTAGAGATATTGTAAATGGCTTGCATATTAATATTAATGATGATGTAATGCAGAAATATTCAATGTCAAGGATTGTTTTAAAACATCCTGAATTAAATAAAAGATTTAATAATAATACTATGATTATTGGTGCAGCATATAACAGTACTTCACTGTCTGGAGCATATTATACATTAAATACATCATTGATTGATTCTAAAGCAAGATTTGTAGAAAGAATTGGACAATATAATTATTCAGCAACAGTGGTTGCTACAAATACAATTTATAGTGATTCTGCTTCAAGTGGCAGTGATATAAAGTATGGTGAATATAGAGGAGCTTCTTTAAGTGGTTCTGTTGATAAATTTACTGATGAAAATAATCGTGTTGTAGGATTTTTAGAGAATACTAAGGACAAAACAAAAAGGATTGTTCAATACATTTATATTAGAGAATAAAATATTTTAAATAAGGAGGACTATATGAACGATACATTAATGACAGTTGGAGCTATATTTTTAGCAGCAGTTTTAATGTTCATTTTTCCATTAATGTCAACAGCTGATAGAACTGATGATGTTTCACAACAAGTAGTTAAAGCAAAAACACAGGAGTTTGTTGATAATATTAGATCTACTGGAAAAATAACAAGTGATAAATATGATAGTTTCGTAAAAGCAGTTGGTGCTACAGGAAATTCTTATAATGTTGATATGCAAGTACAAGTATTGGATGAATCAGCATCTAAAAAGACAACAACAGCAGCTTCAACAAAAGTTGGTGAAAATTATTATTATAAAGAATATAATGATCAAATCCAAGGTGCTTTAGGTCAAAGCGGAGTATACAGATTGAAACAAGGTGATATGGTTTCTGTAGAAGTTAAAAATACAAATAAAACAATTTCACAAGTTTTGAAGAACTTTATGTACAAAGTAACGGGCAAGGGGAATGCTAGTATAACTGCTCAATCTTCTGGAATTGTTAATGTCAATGGTTAATTAAATTGATTTTAAATTGATATAAGCTACATTTCAGTAGCTTATATTTTTTTATAGTAATTTTGGTGTAGAAAAAATTGAAAGGATTTTATAATGAGCAATAAAAAGGGAGTATCATTTATCAACATTTTGTTGATTTTGTTGATTATTTCAATTTCAGGTGTGATATATTATTCAATATACCATATGGGAAGTGAGTCTACTAATTTTGAAATGGTTAATGTGGAGTCAACTGATGAATATAAAGTATATTATTATAATCAAATTAGTGATGGTGCTAAAATTATGTATTCTGCGATTTTGAGTAATATCGAGCTTTTTAAATCTTCTAATCAAGAAATAAAGTTTCCTAATGATGATAAAATTAAAGATAAGGATTTTCAAACTGCTTGGGATGCTATAATGCTTGATAGACCGGAATATTTTTTCTTAGATGCAAGAAATATTACATTAATTACGAGAAAAACTACTTTTGTTAATTTGAATAGAATTCAATATTCATTAGCTCCTTCTAAGAAGAATATGAATGGGGATTATTCTCCTTACTTTTCAAGAGTATTTGGTAGTGAAGAGGAAATTAATTTTGCTACGAGACAGATCAAGTTTGAGGCTGATAAAATAATTTCTGGAACAGTTAAGTATAAATCAAGATATGATAAATTAAGATATATACATGATATAATTATTGCTAATACTGATTATAATCAAAAGGATGATTTTAATAATAATACAATTTATGGATTGTTGGTAAAACATAAATGTATGTGTCAAGGCTATGCATATACTATGAAGTATATTTGTGATCAAATTGGTATTCCTTGCATTGTTGTTAATGGCGATGGCATAAATTCTAGTAATCAAATTGAAGCTCATGCTTGGAATTATATAAAAATGGAAGAAGGAAAATGGTATGCGCTTGATGCAACTTGGGATGATCCTATAATAATAGGGAATGGTAGAATTGGTAATGATGTTAAATATAAATATTTTTTAAAGGGATCTGATACTTTCTTTAAAAATCATACTGAGAATGGAGATGTTTCAAGAACTGGACAGAGTTTTGTTTATAAAGAAATATCTAAAACTGATTATAAAATATAATAAAAAACATATATTAACTTGAAGTTAATATATGTTTTTTTACTATTCTTCATCTACTAGTTTATGTGCTATTTTTGTAACTGTTCCAGCACCTTGTGTTAATATAATATCATTTGGTTGAATGTTTCTTTTTATGAAATCAATTATATCGTCAAAATTTGAAATATAATAAGCTTTACGTCCTAAATGATCGATTTTGTTTATAATATCCCTTGATGATATTCCATAAGTATTTGTTTCACGAGCTGCATATATATCTGTTACTATAATATTATCAAAGCTTGTTAATACTTCGGCAAACTCATCTAAGTGTTCTACTGTTCTTGAGAATGTATGTGGTTGGAATACTACCCATGAATGATTGTATTGTTTTTTATGTAAGGCATCTGCTACTGCCCTGATTTCAGTAGGGTGATGACCATAGTCATCAAATACTTTTGCATTTTTTACTTTACCGATATATTCAAATCTGCGTTGAACGCCAGTATATTTTAATAATGCATTTTTTATATCTATTTTATCTATTCCAAATTCATTGCATAATGCGATACAAGATAGGGCATTTAATACATTGTGTTCGCCAGGAATTGATAGTTTTATTGTTTTATAGAAACTGTTATTGTGGTATACATCAAATGATGGGAAACCATTTTTGTCGTATGAAATGTTTTTAGCAATGAAATTTGCACTTTTATTTTTTAATCCGAATGTTATGCTTTTTGCTTTAGTATTTTTTGAAATGTGTGAAGAATTTTCATCATCGGCATTATATACTAAAATCCCGTCATCTGGTAATAATTTTACAAATTTTATGAATGCTGCTTTGATATTATCTAGATTTTGAAAGTAATCTAGATGATCATTATCAATATTTAAAATGATTTCGGCTTTTGGTGCAAAATTTAAAAAGCTATCTGCATATTCACATGATTCAATAATGAAATTTTCACTATTTCCCAATCTGTAGTTTCCGTTTATTGCAGGTATATTTGCTCCAATTTGTATTGTTGGGTCTTGTTTAGCTTCTATAAAGCACATTGATACCATTGCAGAAGTTGTAGATTTGCCATGTGTTCCAGAAATTGCAATTGTATTTCTAAATGAATGTGTTAATTGACCTAAAAAAGGGCCTCTTTCAACTGTAGGTATACCAAGTTCTCTAGCTCTTGATAATTCAGGATCTGTATCATGAATTGCTGCAGAATATATAACTAAATCTACATTGTTTAATATACTTGGATCACTTCCAATTGTGACATATATGTTATTACTTGTTAATTTATCAGTGTTATCCGATGCATTAGCATCTGATCCACTTACATTGTAACCCCAATGTTTTAATATTTGGGCTATACCACTCATACTAGTACCACCGATACCAATTAAATGTATATTTCTATATTGTTTTAATTCTTGTACGTTTGCCACTTTTTTAGCTCCTTTCCCGTGCTATGTCTACATTTGATTATAATATATTTTGTCGTAAAAAACAAGTTATTAAAATGTAAAAAAATTTTTGAAAAAGTGATGATTTTTTATTTTAATAATGTATAATATAGGTAGTACAAAAGTACAATATGCAACAAAAGGAGAATAACGTAATGGATATTACAGATGTAAGAATTAAGAAGGTAAACTCAGATAACAAAATTAAAGCTATTGCTTCAGTAACTTTTGATAATGAGTTTGTTGTACGTGAAATCAAAGTTTTAGAGGGAAGGGATGGAGAATTATTTATTGCTATGCCAAGTAGAAAAAATAAATTTACTGGTGAACATAGAGATATTTGTCATCCAATAAACTCACCAGCTAGGGAAAAAATTCAAAATGCTATATTTGAAGCATATAAAAATGCTCCTGAAAGTGAAGTTAGCGAAGAAAATGCTGAAACTGAAATTAGTGAATAATAAAAAGCAATGAGATAACTCATTGCTTTTTTTATATTATCTTTCAGGTTCAGACTCTTCTGTGTTTTTAGAGTCGATGGTCTGGTATAAGTCTGGATCATTAGAATCATTTATTTCTGTATTTGTGATTTTAGGAAGATTTTTTATTTTTGATTTTCTTATATTTTGTAAATGTTCTTTTTGTGCTTTGTTTGATCCAAAAAGAAAGTTTTGTATTGGGTTTTTTTCCATTTTTTCTTTATCTTCTATTCTTTTTTCTAGTTCGGCGTTATTTATAGAAATTAAATTACCATTATTATCTAATAGTGTTAATTCACTTAATTTTTCCATAGATATTTCTGAAGCATATTTTTTTAAATTATTTTTAAAATTTGAATGTTTTTGGTCTGAATGTGTTTGATTTTCATTAACTAATTCACGTAAGTTTGCTTCTAATTTTACAGAATCAATATTATCAGCTTGAATATATTTGCTATTGCATATTAAATAGTAAGAGTTTTTATTTTCATTTGATGGATTTACGTTATCAACTTGTTTGGAATTGATTCTTACAGAGAATATTGGATATTGATTTGTATCTACTCCTGCTTCTTCAAAGTATTGTTTGAATCTAATTTTATTTAAGTTATTTAATTCGTCAATAAGTTCATTTGAAGAATCTATTAAATATTTATGTGTTTTTTCAAATGAATCTTCATCTATTTTTGATATAATATCATGTGATATATTTTCAATGCTTGCAGCTGTAGTTGATAGATTGTCTGTATCGATTGTTTGAAATTCTTCTGTATATAGGCTTTTTAATTGAACAGATTCTCTTTGCTTAGGAAAACTATATGATAGTAGTCCTGCAGCAATTAGTGCTGATATTTTAATTGCTGTTGACGGACTTATTTTTAAAATATCAAATTTTTTTATTTTTCTTCTTGATTTATGTTTTACTGGTTCCGATTCATTTGTTGTTTTGTCTTCTATTATATCCATAAAATATCTCCTTCTATTATAGTTAAAAATATTATATCAAAATAAAATTGTGTTTACAATAAATTTTTATAATGATAAAATGATTTAAAAAGAGGAGAATATGATATTAAATATTTTTAAAATCATAATAATTTCAATATTTGGAAGTATTTATCAATCAATTGGTATTGGTGTAGATTCATATAAATATTTAGTTAATATTTTTATGAAGATTGATAATTTATCTATCAATTTTGGAAATGCTTTATTTGTGACTATACAGATTGGAATTGTTTTATCAATTTTATTATTATTTTATAATCGTATTTGGCCATTTAAAAAAATAAGAATTGATGATGAAAATAAAATTGGAATTAATATTTCTAGAGTTAAATTATTATTTAAGATAGTTATGTCAATTATAGTATATGTTTTGGTTAAACAGATTTATGGTGATGTAATTATAAAATTTTTGGATGCTAAGATAGTAAATATTGTTTTATTGATTATTTTAGGTGGATTAATAATAGTTCTTCAAATGAATAAAAAAGAAAATAAAATTAATAGTTTATATGAAATTAGTTGGAAAGAAGTTTTTATAATAGCTTCATTTAATGTAATAATAGGTTCTATATTTCATGATGTATCATTATTATCTATCATGATTATTATTGGATTATGTTTTTGTATGGCTAAAAATATTATTTTTGAATATGGTTTATATATGTTATTGTTTTCATATATTATAAATTTTTTATTAAATATACCATTATTTTATGGATTTAATTTGAATGAATGGATTTTATTATCAATTAGTGTTATTTTTTCTTTTATTTCATCTGTTTTAATTATAAGAGGTTTTATGGATTTCTTACAAAAGGGAAACTATAGATTTATAGGAATATTTAAAGTTATTATTGCTTTATATTATTTAATATTAATATTTTTAAAATTAATTTAGGAGGTTTTTATGACACCACATAATGAAGCTAAATATGGCGAAATTGCAAAAAATGTTTTGATGCCGGGGGATCCACTGAGGGCAAAATATATTGCAGATAATTTTTTAGAAGATTGTAAAGTGGTCAATAAAGTTAGAAATATGTATGGTTATACGGGTAAATATAAGGGAGTTGAGATTACAGTTTTTGCTTCTGGAATGGGAATGCCTAGTATGGGAATATATGCTTATGAACTTTATAAATTTTATGATGTTGAAAATATTATAAGAATTGGTACTTGTGGGGCCTTGTCTCCAGAACTTGAATTGCTTGATACAATATTAGTTGAAGATAGCTATACTAAAGGAAATTTTGCAATTGCATTAAAACATGTTGATGAGCATTTAGTTAAATCTGATACTGAGCTTAATGAATTAATAATTAAGAGCGCTGAAGAAAATAATATTAAGTTGGTTAGAGGTAATGTAAATTGTAATGAAATTTTTGATTATTATGATGATAAATTTGAAGAGTTTTTAGAATCATTACCTAAGGATTTAAAAATAATTGCTACTGAAATGGAGTCATTTGCATTATTTTATACGGCTAAATTTTTGGGTAAAAAAGCGAGCTGTTTATTATCTGTTGTGGATTCTAGATTTAAGAAGGAAGAAGTTTCTACTGATGATCGTCAAAATTCATTGAATGATATGATTAAAGTTGCGCTTGATGCAATAATTAAATAGTTTTATTGAAAGGAATTTACATTTATGAATACTAAATTTGTGTTTGTTACAGGTGGAGTTGTTTCTGGTTTAGGGAAGGGAATAACTGCAGCATCTCTTGGAAGGTTGCTTAAAAATAGAGGATATAAAGTTGTCAATCAAAAATTTGACCCATATATTAATGTTGATCCAGGAACAATGAGCCCTTATGAACATGGTGAAGTTTTTGTTACAGATGATGGAGCTGAGACTGATTTGGATTTAGGACATTATGAAAGATTTACAAATGTAAATTTGACAGCTACATCAAGCATTACAAGTGGTAAGATTTATAGTGAAGTTATCAATAGAGAGAGAAAAGGTGATTATTTAGGAAAAACCGTTCAAGTAATTCCTCATATTACTGATGCTATAAAATCAAAGGTGTATAATTTTATTAATTCTGATGTTGATGTTGTAATCACTGAGATAGGTGGAACAATTGGTGATATTGAAAGTCAAGCTATGGTGGAAGCGATTAGACAAATTGGCTTTGAAGTTGATATAGATGATGTTTGCTATATTCATGTAACTTTATTACCATTTATTTCAGGTTCTAATGAACTAAAATCAAAACCTACACAGCGTTCTGTTAAAGAACTACAAGCACTTGGCATTAGACCTGATATTTTAGTTTGTAGAGCTGATCAAGAAATTCCTGAAAAAATGAAGGAGAAGATTGCATTATTTTGTAATGTAAGAAAAGAAGCGGTTATTGAAAATTCTACTGTTAAAGATTTATATGAAGTTCCTTTGATGCTTGAAAATAATGGATTAGCTGTTCAAGTTTGTAAGAAATTAAATTTGAATAAAGTGGAACCAAATAATGGTGAATGGATTAAACTTGTTGATAAGATTAAAAAGGTTAATGAAGATAATAATGAAGTAAAAATTGCTTTAATAGGTAAGTATGTAAAATTGGATGATTCATATTTATCTGTTATTGAATCTTTAAAACATGGTGGGTATTCTAATGATGTTAAAGTTAGTACAACATTGATTGATAGTGAATTGATAAATGATTCAAATGTTTCTGATATAATTTCTCCATATGATGGAATTATTGTTCCAGGTGGTTTTGGAGAAAGAGGAATTGAAGGAATGATTACTTCAATAAAATATGCAAGGGAAAATAAAATTCCGTTTCTTGGTATTTGTCTAGGAATGCAAATGACTGTTATTGAATTTGTCAGAAATGTAGTAGGTTTGGAAGATGTAAGTTCTGAAGAATTTAAACCTGATGTTAAACATCCAGTTATTCATATTATGGAAAATCAAAAAGGAATTATTAATACTGGTGGAACAATGAGACTTGGGGCATATCCTTGTGAACTAGATGAGCATAGTTATGTTTATAAAATTTATGATGAAAATGAAAAAATTTCTGAAAGACATAGACATAGATATGAATTTAATAATGCATATAGGGAAACTTGTATTGAAAATGGTTTGATTTTAAGTGGTAAATCACCTGATGGAAATCTTATTGAAATTGTAGAATTATCTGAAAAAAGTCATCCATTTTTTATAGGGGTGCAATTCCATCCAGAATTTAAATCAAGACCTAATAAAGTTGCACCATTGTTTAAAGAATTTATAAAAAAATCTAAAAGATAAATGTAACTATTGTGTGAAATGAATTGACAACAAAATATAAAAGATATATAATTATTAGCAGTTAGATAAAAAGACTGCTAATAGTTTTTTTATATGAAGGAGGTATTTATGTTAAAACCATTGAGTAATAGAGTTATATTGAAGAGAATTGAACCTGAAGAGAAAACTAAGAGTGGAATTATTCTTTCTGCTTCTAGTAAGGAAAAACCTCAAATGGCTGTTGTTGTTAAGGTTGGACCTGGAAAATTAATGGATGATGGTAAGTTAAGTAATATGGATGTTCAGGAAGGCAATAAAGTTATTATTGATAAATATGCTGGTAATGAAATTACATATAATGATGAAGATTTTTTAATAGTTGAAAATGATGATATATTGGCAATTGTAGAATAATGTTATTTTGAAATTTTATAGGAGGTTATATATGGCAAAGGATATTAAATTTGGAGAAAATGCAAGAAAAAAATTAATGACTGGTATTAATAATTTAGCTGATACGGTAAAGGTGACACTTGGACCAAAGGGAAGAAATGTTGTTTTAGATAGAGGTTTTGGTTCTCCATTAATTACAAATGATGGTGTTACTATTGCTAAAGAAATTACTTTTGAAGATAAATTTGAGAATATGGGGGCTCAGTTAGTTAGAGAAGTTTCTGAAAAGACTAATGATGTTGCTGGGGACGGTACGACTACTGCTACGGTTTTAGCACAAAAAATGATCAAAGAAGGTGTTAAAAATGTTGCTGCTGGTGCTGATCCAATGGCAATTAAAAGAGGAATGGATAAAACAGTTAAATTAGCTGTAGAATTATTAAAAAATAATAGTAGCAGTGTTAATGGCAAGGATGATATTGCTAGAGTAGCAAGTATTTCTGCTGATAATGAAGAAGTTGGAAAATTGATTGCTGACGCAATGGAGAAAGTTTCTACAAATGGTGTTATTACTATTGAAGAATCAAAAACATCTAATACTGAACTTAATGTGGTTGAAGGA
>CAURYI010000001.1:0-53703 GCA_963529075.1 uncultured Eubacteriales bacterium | reverse complement strand
TGTTTCTTGGTATTTATCCATACCGGTTCCAGCTGGTATTAATTTACCAATTATAACATTTTCTTTTAATCCTATTAAGTAATCTGACTTACCTTTAATTGCTGCATCTGTTAATACTCTTGTTGTTTCTTGGAATGATGCTGCTGATAAGAAGCTGTCTGTTGCAAGTGATGCTTTTGTAATACCTAATAAAATTCTCTTTCCTGTTGTTATTTGTTTTCCTTCTGCTGCTAATTTCTCATTAATTTCATTTAATTCATTAACATCTATTTGCATTCCTGGAATAATATCACTATCACCTGGATCTTCGATTTTTACTTTTCTTAACATTTGTCTTGCAATAACTTCAATGTGTTTGTCATTAATATCAACACCTTGGCTTCTATATACCTTTTGGATTTCTTGTACGATATATTCGTGAACTCCTTCGGCTCCTTTAATTTCAAGTATTTCATTTGGATTGATTGAACCTTCTGTGATCGGATCACCTTTTTCAACTTCTTGTCCTTCTTCTACTTTCAATTTTAGTCCGAATGGGATTGAATATGATCTACTGTCATCTTTACTTGTTACTGTTACTTGTTTCTTTTTCTTAATTTCTGTAATTGATACCACACCTGAAATCTCTGTTATAACAGCTAGTCCCTTTGGTTTGCGAGCTTCAAATAGCTCCTCAACTCTAGGAAGACCTTGTGTAATATCTGCGCCACCTGCAACACCACCTGAGTGAATTGTTCTCATTGTAAGCTGTGTACCAGGTTCACCGATTGATTGAGCTGCAATTGTTCCTATTGGTTCGCCTATTTGTAGGTCTCCTCTTGTTGACATGCTCATACCATAACATCTTTCACAGATACCATGTTGTGTTTTACAGTTTAATACTGATCTTACTGTTACTCTTTCGATTCCAGCTGCAACAATTGCTTTTGCTTGTTTATCAGTAATTTTTGATTCTTTTGAAGCTAGAACTTCTCCTGTTTCTGGATGTTTTATATCATTTAATGGATATCTTCCTATAATTCTTTCTTCTAATGATTCAATTACTTGATTTCCATTCATGATTGCATATACTTCAAGTCCTTCTGTTGTTCCACAATCATGTTCTCTTACGATAATATCTTGTGAAACATCTACAAGTCTTCTTGTTAAGTATCCTGAATCGGCTGTTCTTAGAGCTGTATCTGAGAATCCTTTACGTGTTCCGTGAGCAGCGATGAAGTATTCTAATGAGTCTAGACCTTCATAGAATGATGATTTGATTGGAATTTCAACTGTTTTACCTGTTGTACTTGCCATCAATCCACGCATACCTGCTACCTGACGTAATTGTGATAAGTTACCACGAGCTCCTGAGTCTGACATCATGTAAATTGGATTTAATTTATCGAATTTACTAATCATTACTTTTGCAACTTCGTCTGTAATTCTTTCCCAAACTTTAATTACGTTTGTATAACGTTCTTTGTCTGTTATTAAACCACGTGCATATTGTTTTCCTATAACATCAACTTCATCTTGTCCTTCTTTTAGTAATCCTGGTTTTTCTTCTGGAACACTAACGTCGTACATAGATACTGTAATACCTGCAGTTGTACAATATTTATAACCTGTTGATTTAATATAATCTAGTAATTCTGCCGTTCTATCTAATCCGTGAATTTCAATACATTTATCAATTATTTTCTTTAATTGTTTTTTAGCTGTTGTGAAATTAACTTCTAATTCGAATTCGTTTTCTGGCTTTGTTCTATCTACAAATCCTAAATCTTGTGGAATTCCTTTATTATATATAATTTTTCCTATTGTTGTTTCGATGATTCCGTGTCTTAATTCATTTCCGTTTTCATCATATTTTGCAATTCTTACATGAATCTTAGCGTGTACACCTAAATCTCCATTTAAGAATGCCATTTCTGCTTCATCTGTTGAAGAGAAATATTTTCCAGCACCTAACACACCTTTGTTTTTTATAACTTCTTCTGTATCTCCTTCTTCAAGATCAACATCTAAAGTTAAATAGTATGCTCCTAAGATCATATCTTGTGATGGTTGTGTAATTGGCGCACCATCTGTTGGTTTTAATAAGTTGTTTGTTGATAACATTAAATATCTTGATTCAGCTTGTGCTTCTGGTGATAATGGTAAGTGAATAGCCATTTGATCACCGTCGAAATCGGCGTTAAATGCACTACATACTAATGGATGTAGCTTGATTGCTCTACCTTCTACTAATACTGGTTCAAATGCTTGAATACCCAATCTATGTAGTGTTGGAGCACGGTTTAGTAATACTGGATGATCATGAATTACATCTTCTAATACTTCCCATACTGATGGATCCAATCTTTCTACCATTCTTTTTGCACTTCTGATATTATTTGCTAATCCTCTTTGGCATAATTCTCTCATTACAAATGGTTTGAATAATTCTACTGCCATTTCTTTTGGAACACCACATTGGTAAATCTTTAACTCTGGACCTACAACGATAACTGAACGTCCAGAATAGTCAACTCTCTTACCTAATAAGTTTTGACGGAATCTACCTTGTTTTCCTTTTAACATATCTGATAATGATTTTAATGCTCTTCCACCAGCTCCAGTTACTGGTTTTCCTCTTCTACTGTTATCAATTAAAGCATCAACTGATTCTTGAAGCATTCTTTTTTCATTTCTTAAAATGATTTCTGGAGCTCCTAATTCAATTAATCTTTTTAATCTGTTATTTCTGTTAATTACTCTTCTATATAAATCGTTTAAGTCAGATGTTGCAAATCGTCCACCATCCAATTGTACCATTGGTCTTAAATCAGGTGGTATTACTGGTATTGCATTCATTACCATCCATTCTGGTTTGTTTCTAGAATTTCTGAACGAATCAATTGTATCCAATCTCTTGATTAATCTAGCTTTCTTTTGTTCACTTGAATTTGTAATTTCTTTTTTAATTTTGTCTGTTAATTCATCTACATCAACTTCTCTTAATAATTTTTGAAGTGCTTCGGCTCCCATTTCTGCTTTAAATGAACCAAACCCGTATTTTTCAACAGCTTCATGGTATTCTCTCTCATTTAAAACTTGACATTTTGTTAATCCTGTGTCGCCTTTTTCTGTTACAACATATGATGCAAAGTAAACTACTTTTTCTACGTCTTTTGGTGAAATATCCAATACCAATGCTATTCTGTTTGGTATTCCTTTGAAGTACCAAATATGTGCTACTGGAGCTGCTAATTCAATATGCCCCATTCTTTCACGTCTTACTTTTGATTTTGTTACTTCAACACCACATCTATCGCAGACTATACCTTTAAATCTTATTTTCTTATATTTTCCACAATGACATTCCCAATCTTTTACTGGTCCAAATATTCTTTCGCAGAATAGACCATCTTTTTCTGGTTTTAATGTTCTATAGTTAATAGTTTCTGGCTTTTTTACTTCGCCCCTTGACCACATTCTGATATCTTCATCAGATGCTAAATCTATCTTAATTTGACTTAAGTTTTCTAACTCTTCCACTAAATAGCCCCCTATAATTATTTGGTGTTTTACTGGGATTAAGCTCTTTTTACACCGCTGTACAATCAATATCTGCTTGAGCTTAATCTTTTCAAACTATTTAATTTTAGTCTTACATATTATCATCAAAGCCTTCGTCTTCTTCTTCGTATCCGTCTCCATCATCTGATAATAAGTTATCTTCAAAATCAGCTGTTAAATCGTCAAACAATTCATCGCTTGATTCCTCATTATCAGTATATTCTGACTCTACATCAACTGTTGAAAATCCTTCTGATAATTCTTTTTCATCTTGTGAAGAAATATTGTTATTGTTTTTTGAATCTGTTATTGAATTGAAATCAATTCCATCTTCAATATCTTCTTTTAACTCAATTTCATTTCCTTTATTAGTATATAGCTTAATATCTAATCCTAATGCTTGCAATTCTTTTACAAGTACTTTAAATCCTTCTGGGATTCCTGGTTTTGGTATGTTTTCACCTTTTACAATTGCTTCATATGTTTTTACACGTCCAACAATATCATCTGATTTTGTTGTAATCATTTCTTGTAATGTATATGCAGCACCATATGCTTCAAGTGCCCAAACTTCCATTTCACCAAATCTTTGACCACCGAATTGTGCTTTACCTCCTAGAGGTTGTTGTGTTACTAATGAGTATGGTCCTGTTGAACGAGCATGGATTTTATCATCTACTAAGTGGTGTAGTTTTAACATGTACATTACACCTACTGTGACTTCATGTTCAAATGGATCTCCAGTTCTACCATCGTATAATACTGTTTTACCATCTCTTCTTAATCCTGCTTGTTCTAGCATATCTCCAATTTGCTCGAAGCTTGCACCGTCAAATACTGGTGTTTCTACTTTCCATCCCAATGCTCTAGCTGCCATACCTAAGTGTACTTCTAATACCTGTCCTAAGTTCATACGAGATGGAATACCCATTGGATTTAATAAGATGTCAACTGGTGTACCATCTGGTAAGAATGGCATATCTTCTTCTCTCATTATTCTTGATACAACACCTTTGTTTCCGTGACGCCCAGACATTTTATCACCAACTGAAATCTTTCTCTTTGTTGCGATATATACTCTGACTATTTGATTTACACCAGGTCCTAATTCATCTGAATTATCTCTTGTAAAAATTTTAACATCTACTATTGTTCCAGCTTCACCATGTGGCACTTTTAATGATGCGTCTCTTACTTCTCTAGTCTTTTCACCAAAGATGGCTCTTAATAATCTTTCTTCTGCAGTTAATTCAGTTTCACCTTTTGGTGTTACTTTTCCTACAAGAATATCTCCAGGTCTTACTTCTGCACCAATTCTGATTATTCCACTTTCGTCTAGGTCTTTTAATGTATCTTCTCCTAAATTTGGAATATCTCTTGTTATTTCTTCTGGTCCTAATTTTGTATCTCTACATTCGCAGTTGTATTCCTCAATGTGAATTGATGTGAATACGTCTTCTTTAACTAATCTTTCACTGATTAATACGGCGTCCTCAAAGTTATAACCTTCCCATGTTGCAATAGCAATTAATGCATTTTTACCTAATGACATTTCACCATTATTTGTTGATGGTCCGTCTGCAATTGTTTCACCGGCTTCAACTCTCTCACCAACTTGTACAATTGGTCTTTGATTGAAACATGTTCCACCGTTTGTTCTCTTGAATTTCAACAATTTATATGTATCAAGGTCACCATGTTCATTTCTGATATCAATTTTTTCAGCTGTTACTTTCTCAACAATACCTTTGTTTTTAGCTAAAATTGTAATACCTGAGTCAACTGCTGCTCTATATTCCATACCTGTTGCAACTATTGGTGCTTCAGTTTTTAATAATGGGACAGCTTGTCTTTGCATGTTTGAACCCATTAATGTTCTCTTAACATCATCATGCTCCATGAATGGTATCATTGTTGCTGCAATTGAAGCTATTTCTTGTGGAGATACTTCAATATAGTCTACCATTTCTGCCGGTACTTGTTGGTATTCTGTTACTTTTCTAACTTTTATTACTTTATTAACAAATCTTCCATCTTTTCCAATTGGCTCTGTCGCTTGTGCCATAATGTATTTATCTTCTTGATCTGCTGATAAATAATCTACTTGATCTGTTATTTTTCCTGTTTTATGATCAATTTTTCTATATGGTGCTTCAACAAATCCGTATTCATTAATTCTTGCAAAAATTGATAATGCTGAAATTAATCCAATGTTTGGTCCTTCTGGTGATTCAATTGGGCATAGTCTTCCGTAGTGTGTATAGTGAATATCACGTACTTCAAATCCTGCTCTTTCTCTTGTTAAACCACCTGGTCCTAATGCTGAAATTCTTCTCTTATGTGCTAATTCTGATAATGGATTTGTTTGATCCATGAATTGTGATAATTGTGAACTTCCGAAGAATTCCCTAATTGCTGATGAAATTGGTTTTGTATTAATTAAGGCTTGTGGTGTGATTGAGTCTAAGTCTTGAACTGTCATTCTTTCTCTTACAACTCTTTCAAGTCTTGCTAAACCAATTCTAAATTGATTTTGTAACAATTCTCCTACACATCTAACTCTTCTGTTTCCTAAATGATCGATATCATCGATTTTTCCTAATTTATGGTCTAAATTTAGGAAATAGCTTATTGATGCAAATATATCTTCATTTGTTATGTGTCTAGGTAATAATTCATCATAATTTTCTTTTAATGCTTCATATAGTTTATCTTTATCAGTATTTTCAATTATTGATTTTAATAATGAATAATTTACATACTCTTTAAATTTTAAATCTCCTAAATCACTATCTTCTACAAAATTATGAATATCAACTGTTCCGTTACCTATAATTATTACTTTGTTATCTTTTACTTTTACTGCAACTGTATTGATTCCAGAATTTTGAATTTGTTTTGCAATTTCTGCTGATATAATTTGTCCTTTTTCAACAAGTACTTCGCCTGTTTGTAAATCCATAATATCTTCGAATGCTTCTTGGTTTGTGATTCTTGTTGCAAGGCTTAATTTCATATTGAATTTATGTCTTCCAACTTTAGCTAAATCATATCTCTTTGGATCGAAGAATAATCTATCAAATAATGTTTTAGCTGCTTCAATTGTTGGCAATTCGCCAGGTCTTAATTTTTTATAAATTTCAATTAAGGCTTCTTCTTGAGTTTTTGTTACATCTTTTTCTAATGTTAGCTTTAATAGATTTTCTTCACCAAATATCTCTAAAATTTGGCTATCTTGTTCTATACCTAATGCTCTAATTAATGTAGTTATAGGTAATTTTCTTGTTCTATCAACTCTTACATATGTAATGTCATTATTGTCTGATTCATATTCTAACCATGCTCCTCTTAACGGCATTACTGTTGATGATAATAGATTTTTTCCTTTTTTGTTATCAAAAGTACTTGCATAATAACAGCTTGGTGAACGAACTAACTGGCTTACTACAACTCTCTCAGCTCCGTTAATTACGAATGTTCCTGTGTCTGTCATTATTGGGAAATCTCCAAGATATATTTCTTGTTCCTTGATTTCTCCTGATTCACGATTAAATAATCTTACTTTTACATGCAATTTTTTTGAATATGTTGCATCTCTCTCTTTTGCTTCTTCTACTGTGTATTTTGATTTTTCATCCATGTGGTAATCAATAAAATCTAATACAAGATTTTCTGTAAAATCTGTTATTGGTGATACTTCTTTTAATACTTCACCAAGGCCTTCTTTCAAAAACCAATTATATGAATCTTTTTGCACTTTTACTAAGTTTGGCATTTCAATAAAATTGTCGATTTTTGAAAAAGATTTTCTAGTAGTTTTTTCGTGTTTTACATCCTTTAACTCTAACAAAGGTGTACCTCCTCTTATTTTTTAAGCAGAAAGATTTTTATTATTAATTAAGTTCTTCTTAATCTTAGTTTAATATTATTTTTTAGTCTAAAATCTGCCCCTCTTTTATATAAAAAAGCAATATTTCCCTAAGTAATTCTTCTCAATTTATAATCATTCAATACAGAAAAAATGGCTATAAAATCATACACGGCAAAAAAAGGTAAACCAAATCGCTATTTGGTATTACCTCTTTTTAAATTTATAAACTTCTCATCATTACGAAATTTAACATCTATTAGCCCTCTAGATTTCTTTTTTCCGTATAAAAATACTTATTGTAGTATAACATTTTTACAAAATGATGTCAATAGTTTATTTTATTAATATACATATTTTTGTGGGTCTATTTTTTTACCATTATATCTTATCTCAAAGTGTAAGTGGTTACCTGTTGAAATACCTGTCGAACCAACAGCTGCAATTACTTGCCCTTGTTCAACAACTTCACCTTTTCTTACATAAATTTTACTACAGTGAGCATATCTAATTGCTGTTGATGAGTTTGATTGAATTACAACAATATTTCCATATCCACCATATGGTGAACCCGAACCTGCAAATATTACGGTACCGCCTGCTGCAGCTTTAATTGCTGTTCCTTTTGGTGCAGCAACGTCCAATCCAGGGTGATTATCTCTTGATCTCCATCCGAATCTTGATGTAATTGTATATCCTGAAGATATTGGCTTAATTAAAGTTACACCTAGGTCTGTTTTTACACCTGTTTGTGAATTATCAACTATTTTTGCACGTTGTTCATATGTTGATGATGTTGAACCTGCACTTGATGTTCTTGCATTTTTTGCTGATCTTGATGTTGATTTTGCTTGAACATATAATTGATTTATACTGTCATCAACAGATGCTAACTTAACTTCTGTTAATTCTTTCACATCCGGTAGTTCATCACTATCTCCATCGCTATCTACTGGAACATCACTTGTTGTTGTGGAATCTGCAACCTTTGTTTCTGATTGTGAAACTTGTGTCTCTATTTCTTTTTCAGCAACTTGCTTTTTAGCATATTTTTCGACTATTCCTAGAGAATCAGCATTTGTACTTTTCTTATTTTTTAATTCTTGTATAACTTTTTCGGCTTCTCCAAATGTTTTTAGATAAGCTTTTTCTTGATTATCTACTGCTATTGCATAATATTTATAATATGCAATTCCTGATTCTACAACTTTATTTAAAATTTCTTCGTCATTTGTTTTGATATTTCTTTTTAATAATACAGCTTTATATGTTGGTAATGTATCTACTTCAACAAATGCTACATCATCACCATTTCCAGTATTAATATAATCATTAATTCTTTTTTGCAAAACAACTTTATCTCTTGTATAACCTATAACTTTGCCATTAAGACTTACTTCGTATGTTTGACTATATGCAATTTGTAAAATACTTAATATGACAACAGCTGCTAATATGGCTATTGAAGCTAATTTAATTGATTTTCTTAGACCAACAGCTAATTTCTTAACTCTTAAAATATTAATTACCTCCATTTTTGGCTCTTGCTCCATTATACTACATTATTGTTTTTTTTGCAAATTCGCTACTGTACTTTTAACTATTTTTGTTAATATTATTGAGTTACAAGCATTTATATCATTGTGATTAATCTATTAAATTTTTCTTTTATGTACTTTTCTAATTTTTGCATAAATTCTTCTGGTTTGATCTCTTTTTTTGCAACTAAATCCAATCCTTTTTCCCAGCTTGCAGTTAATTTCGGATTCAATATATTCTGCATTGACATTCTAACAATGTCAAATATTGCTTCACCTTTTTGAGTTGGAGTTACTATTTGGGTTTTGTTATTTATATTTATATAACCTATTTTTTCTAACTTCTTTATAATTTCTGCTCTTGTTGCACTTGTTCCTATTCCAGCGCCTTTTATTTGTTCCCTAAGCTTTTCATCTTCTATTAGTTTTCCTGCATTTTCCATCGCTAATATAATTGTTCCTGAATTATATCTTGTTGGTGGTGTTGTTTCACTATTTTTTATTTCATAGTTTTCAACTTCTAATTTATCACCTTTTTTATAGTTTATCTTAGGTAATTGCTTATCTTCTTCATCAAGCTCTTTGCTTTTTAATATTTTTTGATATCCTTGGGCTATACAGATTTTATCACTTGATGTAAATTTTTCTTTATCAATATCTATTACAATATTTAATTTATTGAATTCTGCTGGTGGATAGAATATAGCTAAAAATCTTTTCGTTATTAATTTTAATATTTGCTGTTCTAATTCCGATAATTTTTCATAATTTTCAAATCCTTGTCCAGTAGGAATTATGGCATAGTGATCAGTTATTTTTTTGTCATTTACATATTTTGTTTTTTCTAATTTACCAACATATTTATTATCAGACATTTCCTTTAAAATAGATTGTATTTCTTCATCTTTATAGTTTTTAACCAAATTATTTAAATTCTTTGATATTACTTTAGCAATTGCTGTTGATAAAACTCTGGCATCAGTTCTTGGATATGTTACCAATTTCTTTTCATATAAATTTTGGGCTATTTCCAAAGTTTTATCAGGTGATATCTTAAACTTCTTACTGCATTCATTTTGTAGTTCTGCTAGATTAAATAATAGTGGTGCAGCTTCTTTTGCTTTGGATTTTTTTATTTCTTCAATTACGGCTTCCTTACCTTGTAATTCTAAAATCAATTTTTTAGCTTCATCTTCTTGTTTAAATCCTGTATCGTTATACAATTTTGGGCTTTCGAAATATCTTGATGATTCTGACACTTTCCACTCAGCTTGAAAATCCTTTAAGATTGCTTGAATTTTAAAATATGGTGTTTTTACAAAATTTCTTATTTCTCTTTCTTTATTAACTACCATTCCTAATACACAAGTCATTACTCTTCCTATTGATATACTTGCTCTTTCTTCATTTAACATATTTGATAATTTTTGTCCGTACATCAGTGTTAACATTCTCGAAAAATTAATTCCTATTAAGTAATCTTCTTTGGCTCTTAGGTATGCGCTATCTGAAAGGCTATCATATTCACTTGCATCTTTTGCTTCCGATATTCCTCTCCTTATTTCATCCTCTGTTTGTGAATCTATCCATATTCTTTTTATTTTAATTTTCGGGTCTGGCTTTACCATCATTAATACAAGCCTTTGAATGTATTCTCCTTCTCTTCCTGAGTCACCTGCATTGTATATTTCTTCGATATCTTCCCTTGTCATTAATGATTTAATTATATTGAATTGTCTTTCTACTTGTGGAATTATTTCATATTTCCAATCTTTTGGTATGAATGGTAATGTTTCTATTCTCCAATATTTTAATTGTTCATTATATTTTTCTGGATAGCTCATTGTTACTAAATGTCCTACACACCAGCTTATTATCCATTCTTCTGATTCTAAATACCCATCTCTTCTTGTAAAATTCTTTGATATTACTTTTGCAAATTCCATTGCTACTGATGGCTTTTCTGTTATTATCATTTTCTTTCCCATGATATTTTTATATCATAGGTATATGTTTTCTTCAAGAATTTTCATAACCTTTTTTATAGCTTTTTTCAGTATTTTTCTTCAAAACACTTGCTTATATAAAAGCAAAAAACATTTTGTACTTTTTTAATACAAAATGTTTTTTATTTATTGAATCTCTGTTATTGCTGTGTTTGCCGCAATTGCTCCATCAGAAGCTGCTGTTATTAATTGTCTTAATTCTTTTTCTCTGACATCTCCTGCTACATATATCTTATCCATATTTGTATGCACTCCATCTTTTGATTTTATATAACCTGATTCATTTAAATCTATGAAATTTTTAAATATTTCTGTATTTGGTATTTGTCCAATTGCAATAAATATTCCTGAAATATCAATCTTGGTTATCTCATTTTCGTTATTTATTATTTCTAATCCTGTAAGTTTGTTTTCTGCAATTAGTTTATGTGGTTTATTATTTAAAATAAATTCCACATTTTCTTTTGATTTCAATATTTCTATAGCTTTTTGATCTGCCCTAAAACCTTCTCTCCTATGGATTAAATATACCTTATCTGCTAAATCTGATAGATAAATTGCATCTTCAATTGCAGTATTTCCACCACCTATAACGGCCACATTTTTACCTTTATAGAATCTTCCATCACATGTTGCACAATACGAGATACCTCTACCTACTAAATTATCTTCTCCTTCTAAACCAAGCTTTCTGTTTTGTGTTCCTGTTGCGATTATAACTGCTTTTGCTTGGTATTGATTTTTGTTTGTTGTAACTACTCTATCTTCAGTTATATTTTGAACCTCTTCCCTCTTATAACTTACGCCTAAGTCTTTTACTTGATTATATAAATTAGTTGCATATTCAATTCCTGAAATATGGTTTAATGCTGGAAAATTCTCAATATCTGGCGTATTTATTATTTGCCCACCATAGTTTTTACCTTCTAAAATTAATGTTTTCTTATTTGCTCTTGCTGCATATATTCCTGCTGTCATTCCCGCTGTTCCTGCACCTATTATAATTATATCGAATTGTTCCATTTATTCACCTTCTATCAATTTTTCTACTTTTTTCATTACATCTTTCATATTATGTGTTGGTTCAAATCTTTCTACAACTGTTCCTGTTCTGTCTACTAAAAATTTTGTAAAATTCCATTTGATTTCTGGATTATTTTTATAATCTTTGTCAATTGATTTTAGCATTACTGAGATTGCTAATGCTTTTGGCCCATTTCCGAATCCTTCAAATCCTTTTTGGCTTTTTAAATATTTGAATAGCTCAATTGCATTTTCTCCATTTACGTCTGTTTTCTTCATTTGTTCAAACTTTGTATTATATTTTAATACGCAAAATTCATGTATTTCTTCATCTGTTCCAGGTGTTTGTCCTGCAAATTGATTACATGGTATGTCAATTATTTCCAAACCTTTATCATGAAATTTTTCATACATTTCTTCTAATTCTTTATATTGTGGTGTAAAACCACAGCCTGTTGCCGTGTTTACTATTAATATTACTTTTCCTTCTAAATCCTTTAAATTTAAATATTCTCCATTTGGCTTTTCTACTTTATAATCATATATATTCATCATTCTTCTCCAATAATTTTATTTAATGTATTTTTTAATTTTATTAATTCGTCAAATGGTAAGTTTATGCAATTCATCATTTCAATTGGTATGTGTTTTGCTTTTTCCCTTAACGCTTTACCTTCTGGTGTTAGAGTTATTAATAAATTTCTTTCGTCTTATTTTGCTTTTTCGCGTTTTAAATATCCTTAATGTTCTAACTTTTTCAAAAGCGGTGTTAATGTTCCTGAATCTAGGTATATTTTTTCTCCTAAATTTTTAACATTTTCATTTTAAACCTCCAACATTACCATCATTGTAATTTATTGTGTTTTTGCTTACATTTAAATTGTATACAATTAAAGTTTAATGGTCAATCTTTTTTATTTAATAATCATTTAGAATTCACATTTCATACAAAAACCAATAAATTTCTGGAACACTTAGATTCTAGGAACTTATTTTTTATAGATCTGACAAAATATATCTTATAATATTTATTAATTTATCAATATCCTCTTTGTTATTATATACATGTAAACTAGCTCTTATCGAATCATCTGATTTGCCACTTTTGCAAAAATCTCCAGTTCTCACATATATTCCATAATCACTTAAAATTTCGCCTAATTCAGAACTATCTATTCCTTCTATTTTAAATGTTACAATTCCATATCCTACTACGCAAGAATATTTATCTATACCTTTTGAAAATTCTATATTAGGGATTGATTTTAACTGTTCATATAAATATCTAGTTAAGTATAGTATATATTTTTCTATCTCTTCAATCCCTATTTTATTTATATAATCAATTGCTGCTCCTAGTGAAATTATGCCCGATATATTTTGTGTTCCTGCTTCTAGTATTTCTGAAGCTTTGTTTTTCAGTTTTCCTTCTTTTGCTTGCCCACCGCCTACTTTAATAGCTTTCATTTCTTTTATATGTTCACTTTTAATATAGCATACTCCAATTCCAGTTTCTGCAAACATTTTGTGACCTGAAAAATACACAAAATCTACATCAAGTTTTTTTACATCTATATTGATATGTCCTACGCTTTGGCTACAATCCAATACTATTTTAGAATTTGGATTTTTCATTCTAATTCTGGGTACAATTTCTTCTATTTCCATTTCTAAACCATATACATTGTGAATATGGCTTAAGACCACTATTTTTGTTTTTTCATTTATTTTAGAGATTAAATTATCTTCTATGTAATCTCCTTCAGTATCTATCAATATTTCTTTTTCAATTATATTAATTTTGAATTTATTTAATATATTTATCAAATTCATCCAAGGAAGAATTGTTGATTTATGATCTTCTTTACAAATCATTATTTCATCATTGTTTTGTAAATTATTTAACATGTATGAATATGCAATTAAATTTGAACTGTCAGTTGCTCCTGACGTAAATATTATTTCATTTTCTTTAGCATTAATAAATTTTGCAACTTTTTTTCTTGTTTCTTCTACTTTTTTATTTGCTTTTCTTGCCCAATCATAATTCCCTCTGCCTATATTTGAACAATATTCTAAATAATATTTATTAATTTCATCTATGACTTGTTGTGGCTTTTGTGATGTTGCTGCACTATCTAAATAAACAATATTCGAATTTAATATTGGAAAATCTTTTCGTAATTCTTCCATTTGTCTTATTTTTTCTGTGCTTATATTATTTGCATTGATTTTGAAATCATTTGTCTTCATTATATTATTCCTTCTCTAAGACTCCTTTTTACTGGAAGTGAATTTTCTCTCCAAGCTGTCATTCCATTTTCTAAGCTGTATACATTCATTCCTTTTTTATTCAATAAACTACTAAATTTCTTTGACTTATCCCCTATACTACATACTAATAGTACTGAGTTTTCTTTTGAAAATGGCGTACCATTATCTACTAAATCTTCAAAAAAGATATCTGTAATATTGATAGCATTTGCTATGTGTCCATTTTTATAAGCTAAATTTCCCCTTAAGTCAATTATGATTGGCTTGTTTTTTTCAATCCATTCTTCTGCATTATTAACATCTATTGTTTTAGCATATTTCATATCTTCTTCTGTTAATGTTCGAATCGTTTCTCTCTTTATTTCTGAATCAAATATTTCTGGTCTTCTTTTCTTAATATATGACATGTACCATTCCATTCTGTCACATGCTATAAACACTGCATTTGCTGGTTCTTTTAACTTGTCATCTATTTCTCTCAAATATTTTAATGTTCCTTTAAATGCTGCTCCACTGGTAGGTCCTCCTAAAATTCCACATTTTCTATTAAGGACTAGCATTTCTTCAATGGCTTCATCGGAATTAACTAATACTATTTCATCATATAATGATTTATTAAATATTCCTACTTCGTACATTTCGTCTTTATTTCTTATTCCTGGAATTGTGTCTCCTTTTTCTGCAATTATCCCAATCTTTTTTAAATTTTTATTTTTTTCTAATAGATACTCAATTGTTCCTCTTGAAGATCCAGTTGTCCCCAGAGTTCCAAAAAAATAATCTACTTTTCCAAGATCATCATATATTTCTTTACCTGTATGTTCATAGTGTACTTTAGGATTTTTTAAGTTCGTATATTGATTTGTGTGATAGTACGTATTAGGATTTTCAGATACAATTCTTTCAATATATGCAACTGGGTCATTTGGATCTGTTGGATCTGGACATTCTGATAGTCCTGGTAATTCTTCTATTTCTGCACCAGCTACTTTCAAAATTTCCTTTGTTTCTGGTATTTTTATTCTGTTAGTAACAGTTTTAAATGGAATTCCATTCATACTGCATATAATTTGTAATGCTTTGGCTGTATTTCCACTTGATGACTCGATTACTGTCATATTATTTTCTTTTAATTTGTGAATCTCATCTTTAAGCATTGCGTATCCTGCTCTGTCTTTTAGTGAACCAAATGGATTATATAATTCGCATTTAGCATATACATTGATGTTTTTTAATTTTGTTATTTTTTTGCTTATTTCAATTAATGGTGTGTTTCCTATTAATTCTGTGATACTCTTATATAACACTTAATTTATTCCTCCTTTGAACATTTCAATGGTTCATAATGTTCATCCATATATAAATTTATTTTTTTATTTTCAAAAGTTACTATTATTTTTGTGGCAATTTTTTGTTTTATTGTGTGCGACTGCTCAAAATCCATAAAATATCCTGCAGTATTTACAAAAACTACTAAATCCCCGCTTTGTGGTATTTTTTCAGTAAATATTTTTCTTTTAAAAATGATATCATTTTCCATACAAAGATTTCCTATAAAGAATACTCCCTTTCCATTACTTTCTTCTTTTGAATCACTTATTAATATTGGATCAACAAACATTTCTTGTTCTCCAATTAATAAATCAGATCTTTTCATATCTAATCCAACTAAATAATCTCCGTTTTCATTTTCTTTTACAAAATTCACTTTTGCTATGTTTATCCCTGCTCCATCTAAAAGACTACAACCTGGCTCTATATATAGTTCAATCATATTTTCACTCAATATCTCACCTATTTCTCTGTTTTGAAATTTAGTTAATCGACTTGACAATATTTCATCTAATAATTGGTTTCCGGTTATCTCATTGTAATAATCATGAATATTTAAAATTCCTCTTAATACTCCTTTTTCAACTCTTAATCCAAAAGATGTATTATTCCATGTTAAATCATTATTTCCCGATAATATTGCTTCCTTTAATTCACTTATGCTGTTATCCCATTCTTCTTGGCTTTCTATATAATTTACTTTAAATCCGCCTCCAATATCTAAAACATAAGGATTTAGGCCTTTTTCAAACATTTCTTCAAATATTTCAATACAATTTTCTATTGCTAATATTTTTTCTTTTACATTTACTGTGTCTAAATGAAATGATATTCCTATTATTTCTAGATTTTTATCGTTTTCTTGCGCATATTCTATCAATTTATTTACTTGGCTTTTTGGTGTACCAAATCTGCTATTTCTGTTTAAAATTTTAGTTTCTTCTGACTTGAATCCGTTTAACCTTAATAAAATTCTTATTTTATTTTTTGTTTGAATCTTTTCTTTGAAATAATTAATCTTCTTTATTTCTTCTAAATTATCAACGTTAAAAATAATGTTATGTCTTATTCCCAAAATAATAAAATCATCATTTTTAGGGCCTGTTGCTTCGATTTTATCTCCTGTAAACCCATTTGATAGTGCTGATTTTAATTCTTCCAATGAAGCTACATCTACATTTATTTGGTTTTGTAATGCTTGCTTTAAAAACGAATTGGATTTGTTGCATTTATGTGCATAATATATTTTTCCAGAAAGGTGATGTTTCTTTAGTGTCTCTTTGAAATTACTTATATTCTTATCCATTACATTTGGAAACAATATATTTAATGGTGATCCATAGCAATTAGCTAATTCTTTTAATTTTTCTTTGTTTTCAATTATATCCCTTGTCTCTTGATTTAATTTTGGTGTAAATTTAAACATCTTATCACTTCCTCATAATTGAATTCTGGATCAATGTATTCTGTTAAATCTTTATTATAAAATTGGCTATACCACTCACCACAATCATCTTTATATACCTGTTTTTGAATTTCATAATAATTATTCCAGTCTTTTTTTGTTGATTTTAATAGCTCAAATATCTTTTCATTTATTTCATTATTATTTAAAACAAAGTTATTAAATTCTTCTTCATTTCCTTGTTCATATTTTCTTAGATATTCTGAATCTGCAACAAAACCTAAAATATTCTTTTCATCTATTTGTGACTTGATAAATTCTATATCATCTTGATTTCTAACCTTATTTCCTATTACATAATTATTTATTTTATATTTTTTTGTTATTTCTACAAAATCTTTATATACATCAATGCTTTTCTTTGTTGGTTCTACAACAAAAACATTAATGTCTGAAACGCAGAACATACTTGTTCCAACACTATCAACTCCTGCTGTTGAGTCAGTTATTACTGTCAACTGTTCATTGTCCAATAATCTATTATATATTAAAACTGCACTTCCTAATTGACTGTGATAGCATGCATATCCTACATTTTTATCAGTATATGTTCCAACTGTTAATAATGCTAATTTTTCATTTTTAAATGTTGCAAATTTCTTAAAAAATTCATCATCAAGTGATGGTTTAATAAATGTGCTATCCTTTGTTGGTGGTGTTGTTCCTATAATTATTTTATTATTTCTTTCTAAATATTTTGAAATTTCTTCAAAATCATCTCCTAAATATTTAGTTTCCATATTTAAACTTTGTCCTAGATGCACATTTATATCGGCATCTATTGCTAATACTTTTTCATCCCTATTTTCTAAAAATTTTATAAATGAAGTTGATAATGTTGTTTTACCACTTCCACCTTTTCCTAAAAAAGATACTCTCATTTTTCTTTCTCCCTTTTTTTATTAAATACATCCATTGCATTTCCCGTACAAAACAGTTTTGCTTGGATCTAATTTTACTTTATATTCTTTTTCTAATGCTGTTTCGATTTTCTCTAAGTCATTGTTTTCTAAATGCATTGTTTTTCCACATTTTTCACACTTAAAGTGGATATGTTCTTTACATTTGTCGTCTTTAATATATTTGTAATAACTACTTACAGAATTGCTATCGATATAGTACTTGTCTACAACACCTTCTTCTACTAATCTTTTTAATTGCCTATATACGGTAGTTTGGCTACACTGTTTATTTTTTTTTATTATGTAGTTAACTATCATTTGTGCAGATAGGTCTTTTTCATGATTTTGTTTTAAATAATTTAAAATTAGCTCTTGTTGTTTTGTATTATACTTATTCATTTTATTCCTCCGCGCATTATTTGAAAATGATAATCGTTTTCAAATTTTATCACTTTTTGTTTTATAAGTCAACATTTATTTAGTTTGTACGTTTATATGTTTTAAACTTTTTAGTTGATTTTTTATATATTTTGTTATATAATATTAATTATCAAATTTTAAGGAGGTATTTATGTATTTCTTAGGTAACCGGAAGGCTAGTTTTTTAGCCTACCCAAAAAACGGTGATGATACAGGTGTATCGTTACCAATTGTTGAGGATTCAGAAAATTGTTTGCTTGTTAATGTCTTTGCTGATCCTGCAAACAAAACATCGGACCTAGTTATCTACCCGGATCAAGTTGGTGGAAGCATCAACCTATGCTTCTCGTTTGATTCGAATCAGGACTTCATTGCGCTATATATTAGCATAAGACCTGCATGGGATGAGGATGATGAAGAAAGACCAATGGTTGATGTTGCGGTGATGTTTGATCCTGACGAACCTGAAACTTCAGAGATCATTTCTCTCAGGCTCCCTGATGAGCCTGCCATGATCTCTATCATGATTCCCGATAACTTAAATCAGGAGCATGGTAGAAATACCGTAAGGATCACTAAGATTTAAAAATAACCCAGCGCATCGGACTTTGATGCACTGGGTTTCTCCATTTTATTAAATTAAAATAAAAAAAATCAAGGATTAACCTTGATTACATGGTTGCGGGGGCAAGACTCGAACCTGCGACCTTTGGGTTATGAGCGTACATTCGTTCTTTTTGCCTAATATTTTCTTTTGTTTTTAAATAGTGTAAATTGTTATACTACTCTAAGCATTTACTTGTTTTATTTTAATATATTTTATTTTGCAATACTACCCCTTATTTTCTATTTTGAAACTTTCGCCATTTTTTTGATGGGAATAAATGGATTATTGGTGTATTTTACAGTTCAATTATTTTTGATATACCCGTGGTTGTCAGATGGTATACCAGATAGTTACCATGAAAATGGCAGAGAATAATCCATGCCATTTTTAAAATAATATTTTATTGTTTCAATGCAGTAATTGGCACTACATACACTCCATCTGGTCTTTGATATGCAGCATTTGTTAATCCACAAATCACACATAAAACTGATGGTACTTTTCCATCTTCATCCTCAATTTGTTTCTTTAAATTTAGTAAATCATTAGCTGCTTTGTCAATTTGATTCGCTCCAAGTTTAATTTCAAATGCACACCATTCTCCATTTTTTAATTCTATAACACTATCGATTTCTTTATCTTGATAATCTTGATAATGATAACATTTTGCATTAAAGCTATCAGCATATACTTTTAAATCTCTTTCTACCATTGCCTCAAATAAAAACCCAAATGTTTCTAAATCATTTATAAGCTTATTTTCTTCTCTAATATTTAATAGCGAGCATGCAATAGAAGGATCCGCAAAATGTCTTTTTTCTGATTTTTTAACTCTTACAGATGATCGTACATTAGTTGAAAATGGTTCGTCATTATCCAGTAAAAATAATTTATCTAATGCATTTAAATATGATGCTAATGTATCTATGTCTATATCTTCATGGTCTCTTTCATTAATATCTTTTTTCAGTGTCATATTTGAAACTGTTGTACTTTCGTTTCTTGCTAATGATTTAAGTAATAACCTTACTTTATGCTTATCTCTATTTACACCATCTAATCTGTATAAGTCATCATTAATTATTAGATTTATATACTCTTCTATTGCTTCGCTTGCATCTTTAGCAGAATACTTTAAATTTGCAGGCCAGCCACCTCTAATTATTAGCATTGCTAAATTTCTTAAATCTACTTCTCCCGTTGCTTTTCCTTTAAATTTATTATTACATAAATCTTCTAATGATATATTTCCTGTAGAATCTCCTGATTCGTATAAACTCATCGTTCTTAAATGAATCTTTCCATATCTTCCTGCACCACTATGTGCTATTCCCTCTCTATTTGGAGTAGATGAACCTGTTAGAATATATTGTCCCTTCAATCCAGTTTTATCAACATCAATTCTAATTTCATCCCATAAATTTGTTGCTTCTTGCCATTCATCAATTAGTCTTGGTTTTTCACCTTCTAAAACAATGGACGGTGACATTTTTGCCAGTTCAACATTATTTGACTGTTCTCCTGTAGTTTTATGCAAAAGAATTTCACTATTAGAATGATATCTTCCAGCCCAAGTTTTACCACAATACTTTGGACCTTCAATGCTAATAGCACCAAATAATTTTAAATAGCGTTCTATCTTATCATCAGCAATTCTCTTTTTATAATTCTCTATTTTCATTAATGACTACCTCTTTAACTTTTGATTCTATATATATTTTACACTATTCCGTGATTTTTATCAAGTCTAACCCGTGATATTTTTAATATTTATTCCGTGATTTTTTAATATTTTGTTCCGTTGCTTTTATTGCTAAATTTATTTAATTTCAAAAACTTTCGCCACTTTTTCGTTGCTTTTTTAAGCAAATAAAAAAATCAAGGAACTTTGAATTCCTTGATAAATCTGGTTGCGGGGGCAGGACTCGAACCTGCGACCTTTGGGTTATGAGCCCAACGAGCTGCCAACTGCTCCACCCCGCGATGTATTAAACTTTAATCATTATACATACTTTTTTAAATTATGTCAATACTTATTAAATATTTTTTTACTTTTGTTTGAGTTCTTATTAATTTTCTGTTATAATTTTATAGTAGATATTATCTACATTATTAAGGAGGATTATATGAACGAAGAATATATTATTAAAAAATGCCCAGTTTGTGGTGCAGTAATTAGAGTATTAAAAGGAAAAGGTGATTCAATCACTTGTTGTGGTGAATTAATGGTTGATTGTGTTCCTAACACAGTTGATGCAGCTGTTGAAAAACACAAACCAGAAGTTATAGTTGATGGTGATAAAGTTAATGTAACTGTTAATCACGTTATGGAAGATGATCACTATATTGAATGGATTTCAATTTCTGTTCCAGGAAAGAGAGAAAAAGTTATTTACTTAAAACCTGGTGAAGTTGCTACAGCATCATTCTGCCATATACCTGGATCAAAAGTTTATGCTTATTGTAATAAACATGGTCTTTGGATGACAGAAGTTAACTAATTAAAATTAAAAAAGAAAAAAAAGAATAATTCTAAAATTATTCTTCTTTTTTTATTATTTATTTGTTTCTGTAGTAGTTGTTTCAACTTTTGCTTCTGCTTCTACTTTTGCACCTTGATATACATAGTTTTTAGAGAAACCTGTAATCATAAATCCGATTGGTGGGAATAATCCTAAAACTACACCCATTCCAGGTCCTTTTCCGAATTTCTTCATTAATTGAATTCCCATGTATATATTTGCTCCTAACCATCCTACATATGGAATGTAATAGAAAAATACATATTGTTTTGGAATATCAGCTTTTTCAAATAAACATACTAAGTTGTGTCCAATAAGTAAACCTTCCCATCCTGGTAAGCCTAATTTTTCAAATGTTTTCCAAAGACCGATCAATGTTAATACTACACATATTATTCCAATTATAGACATAATAACTGTTAAGATTATTGTTCCCATTACAAATGCTCCTGCTGCTGCATAGCTTGATGGGTATCCGTATCCATATCCGTACATTATTTATCCTCCTTTTTTCTAAATTTTCAAAAAAATTATACTACAAAAAAAATAAAAAGACAATATTTAGAATATTTAGTCTATCCTATTTTTATTGTCTTTTTTGTTATAAATTTAAATTTATTTTATATTTATTTCTTTCCCTCTTTTACTGTATTTAAGAATTTAAATACTAATCCTGCAATAACTGCTCCTAGGATTGGGGCTACGATGAATAACCATGATTGTGCTAATGCATCTGTTCCATTTCCTGATATAGCTGTTACTAATGCTGGACCGAATGATCTAGCTGGGTTTACTGATGTTCCTGTAAAAGTAATTCCTAATAAATGAACTACTGTTAATGCAAAACCAATAACTAATCCTGCTACAGATGAATTTTTTTCTTCAGAAGTTGCTCCTAATACTGTATAACAGAAAATGAATGTTAGAACTGTTTCAAGTATTATTGCACCTAATAAAGTAATTCCAGAACCATCTACAACACCAAATGTGTTTGTTCCTAATCCTGTAACATTAATTATTTCTGAACCTTTGAAAGTAAATTGTTTAAATATTGCATATAATAAAGCTGCACCTAAAATTGCACCAATGAATTGAGATACAATGTATACAATAAACTCTTTTAATGTGATTCTTTTATTAATTAACATTGCTACAGAAACTGCTGGGTTTATATGGCATCCTGATATTTTTCCAATAGCATATGCCATTGCAACAACTGATAGACCAAATGCTAATGCTGTTGCTACTAAATTAGCTCCACCAAATAAAGCTCCTACACCACATGCAATGAAAACTAATACTAATGTTCCTAAACACTCAGCGATTCCTTTTTTTAGTAAATTCATACCTTTTGTCTCCTTTCTTATGTATTCTTTTGACATTTTACAATTATATTCATTCTTTTTCAAGATATTTTATTTTAATATTATATTTCATTATTATTTTATTGTTATCTTATCTTTTAGTGATTTGAATTTATTTTCTCCTATACCTGGAATTTTCTTAACTTCATCAGTTGTCTTAAATTTACCATTTTTGCTCCTATGTTCGATTATTTTATCTGCTGTTCCGGGCCCTATGCCTGGCAGAGTTGTTAATTTTTCTTTGTTGGCTGTATTAATATTTACTTTTGTGTCCTTTTTAGAAGTTATATTTATTCCTTCTTGCACAATTCCGACTCCTGGTTCAGTTTGCAATATATCTTTCTCTAATTTTTCGTTATACCTTGGAATATATAATTGAACACCATCCTCTAGTATATAAGCTAAATTTACTTTTGATAAATCGGCATCTTCCGTCTTTCCTCCGGCTGCTGTTATCGCATCTATTATTCTTGCTCCTTCTGTAAGCTTTACAACTCCTGGAGTTACAACTTCTCCTGAAATATCTACCATTATAGTTTTATTTTCTTTTTCTTTTAATCCAAACTTAAACTCCACTTCATTGTTGCCTTCTGTTTGTTTTTTATTTTCATTTTTAGGAGAATCGTTTCCATATATGTTATATAGCCAAATAAAAGCTAAAACTACTATTAATAATGCTGCTACAGCGATTCCTATTCTCTGTTTGATATTTAATTTCTCAATTAATGATTTTACTTTATCCATGCTCCTCCTTTAATTTTTTGATTTATTAATATATAATTGATATGATATTGAAAGTTTTATTGATGGAGATTATTTTGAAAAAGAAGATTTCATTTTTTTTAATTTTATTATTATTTATTTCTAATTTTGCAGTATTTAGTCATGGTACTTCAAATACCTCAATTAATTCTGATGCCTCTACGGTTTATGCTAAAGCTGCTGTATTATATGATGTTAATACTAATAAACTGCTTTATACAAAAAATGCATATGAAAAATTGTTTCCTGCTAGCACAACAAAAGCAATGACTGCTATACTTGCTATGGAACACTGCAAATTAACTGATATTGTTAAGGCTAGTTATTATTCAATTCATGAAATTCCTAGAACATATTCTACTGGGTTACTGGTTCCAAATGAGGAACTTACTGTTGAACAATTACTTAATTTGCTTATGATTCCATCTGCTAATGATGCGGCTTATATTTTAGCTCAATACATCGCTAACGGATGCTCTAATCAATATGATATGTCTAGTTCTGACGCTGCTAAAAAGAAATTTGATCAGGATGTTCAAACTTTTTCAAATATGATGAACTCAAAAGCTGTAGAACTTGGTTGTACTAAAACTCATTTTGTCAATCCAAATGGGGTTCATAATGAAAATCATTATTCTACTGCCCATGATTTATGCTTAATTGGTAGTTATGCTTTAAAATTTCCTGAATTAAATAATATTACTAAAAAAGCTCATTATTCATTGGCTCCTACATCAGAATATTCTAAACAATATTCTGAACCGAGAGTCTTTGATAATACTAATTATCTGATTAATAAGAATTCTTATGGATTTTATAAATATGCTACTGGTCTTAAAACTGGTTATACTGATGCAGCTGGGTATTGTATAATTGCTTCTGCTACAAAGGATAATCGAAATCTAATTGCTGTAATTTTAGGGTCTGAAAGTATTAAAAACATTAATTCTTCAAGAGAACATGATTGTATGCGTTTGTTTGAATTTGGGTTCAATAAATACAATTATCAAACAATTGTAAATAAAGGTAGTTTGGTTTCCACTTCTAAAATAATTAATGGGACTCCAAAAACAAGGGATTTAAAATTAATTGCAAAAGAGGATTTATATATATTAGTAAAACAGGATTATATAATAGATGTAAATAGAAATATTGTTATGAAAAAAGTATTGGCTCCAATAAAAAAAGGCGATGTTGTTGGATATTTAGAATGTAATGTTGATGGTGCTAAATATTCTGTAGATTTGATTGCTGATAGTGATGTTGAATCTTCAACTTTTTCAAATATTATTTTAATTATTATTGGTTCAACAGTTGTGATATTTATCTTATATTTTATTAAAATGAGACAAATAAAAAAGAAAAGGGCTAATTTTAGAAGAAAACGCAATATTAAAAATAAGCTATCTTGATGATAGCTTATTTTTAATATTTATTCAATTATTGTTGTATGCATAAATTTTACATTTATTTACAAAGATTAATAATCTTTTCCAATTATTATTGTTATATTATTTTTTTCGCTTTTTTTGCCTTCAGTAATTTTTCCTGTTCCTAATAAAGATTTCACTGCTTCTACATCTTCTTTATTTAATTCTTTACGATTTATTATGATTGTTTTGTCAATAGGTGTTGTTATTGCTTCGCTTTGAATTTTATACCCTTGATTTTTCAATTGAGTTTTTGCTGCTTCAAATTTCTTTTTAGAACCAGTTCCATTTATTAATTGTAATGAAATACTTGATTTTGGTTTTAATGTTATAGATGTTGTAGTTGTTGTTGATGTTGAATTAGTAGATGTGTCAGTGCCATCTTCTGTCTTTTCTGTGTTATCTACAACTTGTAAGAACATTTTATTTATTAACTCTTTTGTTTTTGATTGACTTGCTATAAATACGGCTACTCCATTTGCATATTTTGGTTCTCCCGGTAATGCATTTGTTACCAAGTTGTTTGTATCAAATCCAAATAGTGATGGTACATATCCTTTTGCAGTATTCCAATCGATGTTGGTTTCTACTTCTTCTTGTGCAATCTTTAATAAATTATTTATTTTTGTAATATTGGTTGGTTTCATTAATTGTTTTAATAATATTTTTAAGAACTCTCTTTGTGTTCTCATTCTTCCCAAGTCATTATCACCATATGATGCTGGATATGATGTGTAATTATTATTGTGTCTAAATCTTACTACACCTTCTGCTTGTTCACCATTTAATAATTGCATTCCTTTTTTTACATGTATATGTAGTGATTGTGTTACATCATCATAATCCATATCGATTGGAACATCAAATTCTACTCCTCCTATTGCATCAACTAAATCTCTTAAGGCTTTTGTATCAACTATTAAATAATATTTGATGTTTAATCCTGTTAAATCATTTACTGCTTTTAATGTTTCTTGTGCTCCACCATTTATATACTTAGAGTTAATTTTATCAAAAGCACTTGCTTTACTTTCATTGTTTCCTGTAAAAGTGTCTCTTGGTATTGATAACATTGATGCTGATTGATTTTTAGCTGAATATTTTACAACCATTATTGTATCTGTCATGTTTTCGCTTTTACCCATTACTAACATGTAGATATCTTGTAGTTCTTTTTCTTTTTCTGCACTACTTCCAATTACGGTTGTTACAATTCCCTTTAATCCTCCACCATTCTTTTGAACATGTATAAAGAAAACAATTCCTGCAACTATAATTATTGCTAATATTGCTAATAAAATTTTTCTTAGTGTATGTTTTTTATGCTTATTTTTCTTTTTATCTTCTTTTTTGTCTCGTTTGGACTTCTTTTTTGTTTTCTTCATAGATTTAGTATTTTCGTTATCTCTTACATATATCTCGATTTCATCATATTCTTTTTCAGATGATCTATTTTTTCTCTTATCTTTCATTTAATATTTCCACCTTGTTATAGAAATTATTTTTTACTAATTGATGTAATTATACTTTCAACTGGATTTTTGTCAAATATTATTTTAGTAATAATTGAATTATTTACTTCTTTAATTAATGTTGGATTTTTTACTGTAACTCCAACTACTTTAACTATACCTAGTGCAATATATACAATTATGATTGCATTTATTGCTCCAATTATTCCGCCTCCAATTTTATCAAATTGTTTTATAACTGGCAATGATGTCAATAGATTTGATAATTGCTTTATTATAAAGATGATGACAGCTGATGACAGATATAGTCCAACAAAAGATATTCCTATCATTATTTGTTTTGTTAATTCTTGTGCGGTCTGAGTTACCATTGTTCTTTTTGCATTATCAATAGTATCTCCTGCTTGTTCTATATATTTTTGAATTTCATTCTTTGATTTATCTTCTTGCTCTGTTTTTGCTTTCTCTTCACCAATTATTGTTTTTACTATTGTAGATTGAATCGTTTCATCAATTTTAGTATTGTTCATCAAAAATGTTGCAACCGGTCTACATAGTGCCATTGCTATTATTATTGATAAAAAGATTGCTGCTAAGTTTATTAAACTTTTTATTAATCCTATTTTTACACCTATCAGTATTGAAACTGCTAGTATCCCGATTATTATAAGGTCTACAATCATATTTTTATCCTCCTATATTGATAATATTTCAATTTTACTTTTGTATATAATTGCTACTACATTTTGTGCTAAACTAATTTGTTTTATATTTCTTGATGTCTTAAATGTTTTTGATAGCCACCCTAGTTTATTTATTATTTTTGCTTCATTTCCGGTTTCTGCTATTATTGCATCTCCATAACAATTGATGTTTTTTATTGTTGATTTTAATTGATTTATATTTTCTTTTTTTGTTTCTGGATCTATTATCTTTATTTCAAAATCATTATTCATTATTGATTTTGGACTTTCTTCTACAATGCATATTTTACCATCTAAGTTGATGTCCGCAAATTTGGTCCTATCATTAAATTTATAAATTTCATTTTTATTGCCATTGTAATATAAGTATACGCCATTGTCCGTCAATACTATCAATTTTCCTTTATAATACTTAATATTTACTATTACTTCGTCATTATTTGGTGAATATGTATATGATATTGCATCGGACTCAGATTTTTTTACTTTTGAAACATCTACTGTTTTAACTTTTGATTCTGTTGTTGTTCCACTGAAATTAACTTCTATAAAACTCATAAACTTCATATCGTTTGATATTGCCATTTTATTTGCATGTGTTGTTGACAGATATATTTTAAATACTTCTGTCCCTGTTATATTGTATACTGAAATTATCGATTTATATGTTTTGTTTGTTAAAACCACTCCCACAGCACCATTCTCGGTTATTGTAAGACTTGTTATTTCATCATCTAATTTCTTTTCCCACTGAAGAGTGTTTTTATATATCATATACAAATTGTTTTTTTCAGTATCCCCTATTAACAAATATTTTTTATTTGTTGCAAAGATTGGGTTTGTTACGTTTATTGCAATTTCGGTTTCAAGCTTTCCATTTTTATTATATATTTTAAGTTGGTTTTCTAAAATTGTTGCAACATAGTCTTGATATGCAATTACTTTTATGTTTTTATCCTGCTCATATTCTATCTTTGGCAAATCTTCTTCTTCTACACTTGTTCCTAATATGTTTTTGTCTATCCAATACCTAGCTTTTTCATCTCCAACATATAGTCCAAGTCCTATAACTGCTGCAATTCCTACTATAATTAATATGGCCCTAATTACTTTTTGTTTATTTTTTTTCATTAGTTATCACCTTATTTTCTTTTTCTTCTGATGGTTGGAATTATCATTCCTGCCAATATCATTGATATTGGCAATATTAAAATTATTATTGCTACTGCACCTTTCTCAAAGCCTGCAGGTGCTGAAAATGTTACAGTACCATTGTTTTTTCTTATTGTTACTTGTGTGTGTCTGTTTGTTAAATAAGATATTGATCTTAATGCCATTTCTCTGTTATATAATTGTGCGATTGGTGTTGTACTTTCTTGTCCTTTTATTTTTAATTGTAATCCTGACACAAAGTTTGCCGTTCCAATTACGACTAATTTCGACTTTTTATTATTTCCAACATCTTTTTCTATTATTTCGGCTAAATTAAATGTTCCTTTTTCTGTTTCATCGTTTATTACATTTATATCTGTGGTTATCTTATAATATGCTTCATTTGTTGTTTTCGCTAAAACTTTAACATCAACATTTAATTTCTTTAATTCTTCATCTGATTTATTTTCAATTCTTGTTGCTCCAAAGAAATATACTTTTCCACTGCTATAAATGTCTTTTACAATTGGATGATATACTAGCATTGCTGAAAACATTGTTGGATTTCCTCCAATCAATTGGTTTGAATTTGTTTCACACACTATCCCAGTGCCAAATCTTATTCCATATTCATCTAATACTTTATTTATATTATCTTTTTTGCCATCTTCTTTACTATTTAACAAAGTTGGATTTTGCATCCACATGATGTTTCCACCTTTTTTTATGTATTTTAGAATTCTTTCAGTTTCTACATCACTAAAATCTTTGACTGGGTTTGAAATTACTAATAACTCACAGTCTTCTGGTAATTTTTTATCTTGCAAATTAATTTCCATTGCTTCATTTATATCATTTATTATAAATTGTCCAAACAATTCTAATAATTCACCATCTTCAATACCATATTCTTTTGATCCTGTTGTAAAATATATTTTTGGTCTATAATTTACTGTTACTGATTGTATGGCGTTTGTTAACTTCTCTTCTGTTAAATCATATGATTTATTTTCTTCATTATCTGTTGTAATCATTTCAATTGATGATATGACTTTATATTTTTTATCTGGACCTTCTATTGCTACTATTCTTCCGTTAGCTGTTGCTCCAAATCTTATAGCTAAATCTGGTCTTTGTTTTGAATTAACCATTACGCATGTTATCTTATCGTTTAGCTCTTCATATTGTTTCCCTAAAATATATTCTGTTGATGTCTCATCATATCCTATTAAATATATTGTTACATTTTGTTCTATTTTTTTTATTATTTCTTTACTCTCTTCTGATAAAGTATATAGCTTTCCTTTTGTTAAATCCATTATTTTTGGGTTGGACTTTATAGCCACTTTATTTACAATAATAAACGCTACAATTATAAATATAATAAGAATTATTATTGATAATGTTTTCATTAGCCATTTATTTTTGATTAATGATGTTATTTTTTTCATTATTCCTCCTATTTTATATTTTTGCGTCTTTGTATTGATATCATTGTGAACATTAAAAACATTATTATATAACTGATTAGTAAAACGTAATCTTTTAAGCTACTAATCCCATTGTAGAATGAATTAAAGAATGCATCTAATGGTGAATAATCTTTTAATGCTATTATTATTTTGGGCAATGTTCCAAATGCTGTTAATGCCCCTACTGATATAACTGCTGCAATAATTTGATTTTCTGTTAAGCTTGAGCAGAATAATCCAATTGAAATGTGAACTAATGATAATAATATGTACCCAATTAAAACATTTATTGTCGTAATAAACTCCGGTTTTCCAAAATGCATTAATATAAAGTAATATACAAATGTTGATAAAGCTGAAATTATTACTACTATTGATGCTCCTATGAATTTTCCTAAAACTATTTCTCTTACACTTATTGGTGCTGTTAATAGTATTTGATCTGTTTTATTTTTTCTTTCTTCTGCAAATGTTCTCATCGTTAGTATTGGTATTAATACTGATAGAACTGATACTGTTATTCCAAACAAATCTGAAAACGCTGAGCTCTTATATCTGAATATGTCTGTAAAAAAGAATAATGAACAAAATGTTAAGAACATGCCAATGTATATCCACCCTATTGGTGATAAAAAATATGATTTTAGCTCTTTTTTTATAATTGCTAACATTATTTGTTTCCTCCAGATTTTTTTCCTTTTTTGCTTATTAATTTTAAGAATGCGTCTTCTAATGTTGTTTCACTTTTTCTTAATTCAAATATTGTTATATCCTCTTTTGGAAATAGTTCAAATATTTGTTTTCTTATATCTGTATCATTATCTTCTGCTATTATCTCATATAATATTGTACTGTCTTCATTTACTTTTATTTTCTTAATTTCTTTTATTGATTGTAATTTTGATTTTATCTTCTCAATTTTATTATTTGGATCTTCAACTGTTACTAATACACTATTTTTTGTTAATGCCATATTTTCAATATTTTCCGGTGTATCTTCTGCTATTATCTCACCCTTATTTAATATAATTATTCTTGAACATATTGAACTTACTTCTGGTAATATGTGTGTGCTCATTAATATAGTATGCTTTTTTCCTAATGATTTAATTAATTTTCGTATATCTGCGATTTGCTTTGGATCTAATCCAACTGTTGGTTCATCTAACACTAAAACCTTTGGATTTCCTATTAAAGCTCCCGCTAAGCTTACTCTTTGTTTATATCCTCTTGAAAGATTTGCAATTAATTTATTTTCTACTGATGATAATCCTGTTTGGTTTATAACTTTATCCACTTCAATTGATTTGTCTTTTTTAGCTACCTTTTTTAATTCTGCTAAATATGTAATAAATTCTTTTACAGTAAAATCTGGATATAATGCAGAATGTTCTGACATATATCCAATTTGCTGTTTTGCTTGCTTTGCTTGCTTTTGGATATCATACCCATTTATGTATATTTCCCCTTCTGTTGGTTCAATGTATCCTGTTATCATATTCATTGTCGTTGTTTTTCCGGCTCCATTGGGACCTAAAAATCCAACGATTTCATTTTCTTTGACTTCAAAATTTATTGATTTTATTATATCATTTTTATTGTATTTTTTTGTTACATTGCATACTTTTATCAAAAGAACGTCCTCCACTTTAATGTGTATATGTAAATTATCATCAAAAATATATCATATTAGTGCTTTTCTTTTCAACAAATTAAATATTTTTTTACATAAAATACACATGTAAGATGTTTTTTATATTTTATATATAATTTTATAGCTAACATAAAAAACATTCCATTTAATTTGGAATGTTTTTTTCTTCTTTTTCTTTATTTTCTTGTCTTTCATTTATCTCTCTTATTGTTGTTTTTATTATTTTATCTCTTTCTTCTCTTACTCCTGTTACTATTGGGACTCCTAGATTTTCTTTATTATATTTTTCTGCTTCTTTATCATTATGAATGCAATTATATAATATGTTATGATTTATTTTTACGCCTTGTTCTTTTAAAGTTTCAATTGTTTTTTGTGCTCTTTCAAACATTTCATATCCAAACAACTTACGTTGCTGTTTTCCTATTTCTGTTGGTACACTTATATCAAAATAACTCATATCATGCATTGGTGCAATTATTCCGTTTCTATTCGATTTCACATAACTTTCTAAACTTCCCACATAATATTCAAAATTTATATTTTTATATGCTTCTATATTAAATGGCTTATTAAATAATTCTTCATAATTTTTTACTCCTAATGGATAATCTAATCTAGTATCTGGAACTGGTATACTTCCACTGGCTCCACCAATACACGCAGTATCTATTATTTCAGGATTAATTAAAGAAAACCTTTGTGCAAAAACTCCTGATGAAGAGTATCCGTTTAAAAATATTTTCTCATTTAACTCTATGTTTTTCTTCTGTTTTATAATTTCTTTAGATTTCTCTATTGTTTCTAACATTTTTGCATTAAAATTTCTATCTTTTTCAAAACATTCTGCTGATAATTGCTGCCAATATTGATCATTTTTATCACTTGAAAGGATTGGAACTATTATTGGATTTTGGCCTTTTGAAAGTTCTGACAAACTTCTTGCTGTCTCCAAACCTTGGCTAAACAATTTTTGCTTATTATTTGTTTCTAAATTATTTGATTCCATGATTAATGTTGCCTTCTCTTTAATTTGATCTGGAATCAATAATATAAATGGTATTTCTGTTTTTAAATTTATATAAAGTTCTTGTCCCATTATATTTTCTATTATATTTTGATTCATTTCTATTTGGTTCATTATTTTTTCAATTTTATTATTTAAGACAAATTGATTAATTTTATTTTTTGTGTCTTGAATCACTCCACTTTCTAGAGACCTTAATTGCATTATATTACTTTTATCAGATTCCAATATTTTTTTCTGATTTGATTTAATATCTCTTATAGTTTGTAATAGTAATCTAATTTGACCATCTTTATTTAATTGATTTCTATTGCATATTTCATCAAATTTTGTTGCATAAAATTTACCCAAAATATGCTTTATATTTATTGAATTTGGGTTTATTAAATCTTTTTTTAGTTTAAGAGTTTCAGTAATATTTCTCAATATAACATCATGTTTTATCTGTTCTTTATTTATTTTTAACTCTATACATTCATCATCTGATAAACTTTTCAAATAATTTTCGAATATTTTTTCCATGCATTTTGGTATAACTTTACTATATTCATCACTTGTTTCAATTTTTGAAAATCTTTGTGAAACTCTGTTTACTGCTTGAACTAAATAATTAATATCCCCATGTTTTACTGTCGTGTCAATATTAATATCTTCTTTAATTCCTAAACTTTCATAAAATCTTGTTGCTATATTAATTATTTGCTCTCTAGAAAATCTTGTTTTCAATCTTGGCAATTGTTTAATATTTTCTGAATTTATTATTAATTCATCAATATTTAATTCCGTTTCTATTTCTTTACCAAATTTTTGTAATTCTTTAAAAATTTTATTAGCCTCCTCTGGCTTTGGTAGAGCTTGTTTTTCTTTCCTTTTAAATATTTGACTTATAAAGTCTAGTATTCCCATTTGCTATCCTTCCTTAATATAGAATGTATTGAATATTTTTAATTGTTACGTTTTCTTTCATGTACTACTATGTAACTATCACTAGGGTATTCTTTTTTAATATATTTAATCTTCTTTAATAGTTTCGCAGTATTTACAACCATAGATTTTTTTATTTTTATCTTTTAATATAAACACTTGATCAAGATCTTGCTCAATTGATGTTATGCATCTTGGATTTTTACATTTTTCAATGTTTATGATTTCTGAAGGTAAATTTACGTGATATTTTTCATGTATAATATTGTTTTTTATTATATTTATTGTCATATTTGGATCTATATACCCTAATACGTTTAAGTCAAGGTCAATGTTTTTATCAATTTTTATTATATCTTTTTTACCCATTTTTTTACTTTTTGCATTTGTTATTATTGCGACAGAACATTCTAAAGTTCCTAATTTTAATGCATTATATATTTCAAAACTTTTTTTTGCTTGTATGTGATCTATTACAATTCCATTTTCTATACTATCAATATTCATTTATTTCTCCTATTTATTATTTAATTCCTAGCATCTTCATGATTAATGCCATTCTTATATACTTACCATATAGGGCCTGGTCAAAATAACATGCTCTTGGATCATTGTCTACTTCTGTAGATATTTCATTTACTCTTGGAAGTGGATGCATGATACATAAATTTGATTTTGCTTTTTCTAATTTTTTATTATTTAAAATATAGTAGTCTTTTAATCTTACATAGTCTTCTTCATTAAAAAATCTTTCTTTTTGAACTCTAGTCATATATAGTACGTCTAATTCTTCCATAAATTCTTCGATATCATTTGTTTCAATATATTGTGTGTTATTTTTTTCTAAAATATCTTCTTTAATGTAATTTGGAATTTTTAGTTCCTCTGGAGAAATTAAAATGAATTTTATGCCGGTATATCTTGAAAGTGCGCTGATTAGAGAATGAACAGTTCTTCCAAATTTTAAGTCACCGCATAAACCAATTGTTAAATTGCTTAATCTGTTTTTCTTATATGATATTGTTAGTAAATCTGTTAAAGTTTGTGTTGGATGATTATGTCCTCCATCACCTGCATTTATTATTGGAATTTTTGATTTTAGCGATGCGACGAGTGGTGCTCCTTCTTTTGGATGTCTTATTGCTATAATATCTGCATAACATCCTACAACTTGTATAGTGTCTGATACGCTTTCTCCTTTTGCTGCAGAGCTGGTTGATGCTGATGAAAATCCTAAAATATTTCCCCCTAGTTCAAGCATTGCTGCCTCAAAGCTTAATCTTGTCCTGGTACTGGGTTCAAAAAATAGTGTTGCTAGTTTTTTGTGATTGCATTTATTTTCATATTTACTTGGTGATTTAATGATATCTTTTGCAACTTTAATCATCTCTTCAATTTCTTCTACTGATACATCTTTTATATCTATTAAATGTTTCATAATTGACCTCCTTTTGTTGTCATTTTATCAAACTGTATAGTAGGTATCAATAAATTCAGTTTCATTTTACAATTCTTTATTTTTTAATAATATTATTATCATTTTTAATATTGATTTCTGTTGAATATATTATTAAATATAAAAAATGTTTTTTACTCATTTGCTTTTTTATATTATATCTTACTCTTACTTAGCTATATATTAATAACTTTTTGTATGATCTATAAAACAATTAAAAACCAGTAAAATTGTTATAATTTTACTGGTTTTTGTTATTATTTTAATATTTTCATTTTGTTCCGCGTGCAATTATTTGATTGTGTGGATTGTAACTGTCACGTGATAACACTTCTGTCTTAATGGTTGCGCCGTTTTTCTTATAGATTTTATAAGTTATTGAAGTTGATCCATTTGATCCTTTTTGTATTATTTTTTCTGTTCCTTTTGGTAATGTTGGATCTGTTGTATATGTTGTTTTAAATGGTATTGTTCCTGTCTTTGTTGATTTTACTTCAATATCATAATCAGCATCTTCTTTTAGTCCATAAATTTTGAAATTTACTATTCTTCCTGATGATGTGGCTACGATTTTGATTGGATAGTTTCTTGTGTTTTTAAATACAAAATCCGGTGCTCCCCATGATACTGTTGCATCTGTTCCAATTGGTACATATCCGACTGTGAACATGTGATTACTTCTGTCACTAATTCCTAAATTTGCTCTTAATGTTGCATTATATAGTGTACTTGATACTTGGCATATTCCTCCGCCATAGTCTGTTGATGTTTCACCATTTACATATACTGCGGCTTCTTTATATCCTCTAGCAGGCGTTCTTTTACCAACTGTTGAGTTGAATGATAGTTTTTCACCTGGCATTATTACTTTTCCATTAAATCTGGCTGTTGCTAATATTACATTCGTTGCTCTATTAGCATTACTTGATGCAAAACTTGTACTAAATGATGCTATTAAGTCTGGAAATGCTTCTGCTGTAATTGAGTCAGTTGTTACTGATGGGTATAGAGTTTTTAATTTTATCTTATATTCTGATTTGTTTTCTTTTAGCATTTCTTTTGCTTCATCGACGCTTATTGCAAAATCCAATCCTGTTTCAGATGATGTTATTTTGTATGGATTTCTTGTAAATGTTGCATCTACTGGGCTTTTATAGATTTCATTGTGTACTTTGTCTATGTCAATTGCATCTGGTTCTTTTTGTGTTGTTGGTATTTCAATTGAATCTGTAGAAAATTCATTTGCTTTTTCCTTTTCTACTATTAAATTGGCTAATTTGTTAACGTCTGCAATTGCTCCAGTTGTTCCAGCTGTTATTGTTAATGTATTTCCGTCTACGCTGTAAGTTGGTTGCTTTATTCCGTCTGCAAACTTTTCATTTATTTCGTTCATTAATTCCTGTAACTTGTCTTGATTTATTGTTACATTTACATTGAAATCTTTTTTATTTCTATCTGTTGTTAATATAGTAAAGTTGTTTGTAAATATATCCCCATTTCTTCCTAATTCATGGGCTTTTTCAACTGCTTCTTCTACATTGAATTTTAGCTCTATTTGTTCTGGTAAGAAACTATATGTTTCTTCATTATGTTTTAATACTATATCTGTTGTAATTCTTTCAGATATTTTTTGATTTATCTTATTTATTGCTTCAGCTTTTGATAAATTTGATACATCTTCGCCTAAAATTGATACACCTTTTATAATTTTTGTGTTATTGAAATTCATTATTGCGAATATTGTAGAAAATACGATTACAATTGCTGCTAAAACAGCTAGTATTGTTATTGCTGCTAGTATTGCAGTGTTTCTCTTTTTATTATACATTTTTACTATTTTCTCTGCTCTTTCAAAAACTTTTGCATCTTCTTCGTTAAGTTTTTCTATTTTAACCTTTCTCTTTTGGTTTTTCTTACTCATGCAAATTCCCTCTCTTTTTATCGTCATAATTATACAAAAAATTAATTAATAAAGCAAATCTTTATTTTTTGAATTTCTTATGATATAACTTTATTAAATCGCACAAAAGAAAGGATGATATTATGGATAATTTATTATATGAAAATAAATCTGGTTGGATTAATATTTCTGATGATGATAAAAGCAATATTTTTAAGTTTGCTGATGAATATATGCATTTTTTGAATCATTCAAAAACAGAAAGAGAGATTGTGGAGACTTCCCTAAAAATCGCTCAAGAAAATGGTTTTGTTGACATTTCTTCAAAAACTGAACTTAAAATCGGTGATAAAGTTTATTTTGTTAATAGATGTAAAAACTTATTTTTAGCTGTTATTGGTGAGGATTCTATGTAAAATGGTATCAATATTATCGGTGCTCACGCTGATTCTCCTAGACTTGATTTAAAGCCAAATCCTTTATATCAAGCTGGCAATATGGCTTTTTTGAATACTCATTATTATGGTGGTATTAAGAAATATCAGTGGACTACTATTCCTCTTGCCATTCATGGAGTTATATTTACTAAGTCTGGTGAGAAAATTACAGTTAAAATTGGTGAAGATGATTCTGACCCTGTTTTTGTTATTACTGATTTACTTCCTCATCTTGCTAAGGATCAATCTTCTAAAAAATTGTCTGAAGCTATTCCTGGGGAAAAACTGGATTTGTCTATTGGAAATATTCCTGCGGTTAAGGATGATGGTGAAGAAGAAAAAGATGCAGTTAAATTAAACATTTTAAGAATTTTAAATAAAAAATATGGTATTACTGAAGAAGATTTTATTAGTAGTGAACTTGAAATTGTTCCTGCTTTTAAGGCTAGAAGCTCTGGTTTTGATGAATCAATGGTTGCTGGTTATGGTCAGGATGATAAAGTTTGTGTTTATACTTCTTTAAGAGCTATTCTAAATGTTAATAATCCTAAAAGGACTGCTGTTTGCCTATTTTCTGATAAAGAAGAGATTGGTAGTATGGGTAATACTGGTATGGAATCAAATGTTTTTGCTACTTTTGTTGCTGAACTTTTGAATAAGTTAGGTATTAATCGTCCTAACTTACTTGATAAAGTTTTCTGTAACTCAAAGATGCTTTCTGCTGATGTTGATGCGGGTGTTGATCCTCTTTATTCTGAAGTTTCTGATATGAATAATGGTGCTTTTATGGGACATGGTATGAGTTTAAATAAATATACTGGTTCTGGTGGAAAATACAATGCTTCTGATGCTAATGCTGAGTTTGTTTCTGAAATTAGAACTTTATTTAATAACAACAACATTAAGTTCCAAATTACCGAACTTGGTAAAGTTGATGTTGGTGGTGGCGGTACTATTGCTTATATTTTAGCTAATCGTGGTGTCGATGTTATTGATTGTGGCGTTCCAGTTTTATCAATGCATTCTCCTTATGAATTGACTAGTAAATATGATATTTATACTGCTTATAGAGGCTATTTAGCTTTCTTCAATAATTAAAAATTTATATTTAGCTATATTTTTAAAAACAATCCACATTTTTAGAACAATTTGTGGATTGTTTTTATTTTTTGTTATATAATTATTTTAGTTTTGCCAATATAGCTCAGTCGATAGAGCAACGGATTCGTAACCCGTAGGTCGGCAGTTTGATTCTGCCTATTGGCTCCATTTCAAAAGCGATGCATTTGCATCGCTTTTTTATTTTTGTATATTAAATGTCATTTCTTCATATTTTGATAAGTCTATGCCTTTTTCAAGATATACATCTTCTGTGTTCATTACTCTTGTTTGTTCTTTTGAATACCCTAGCAATTTTGCTAGTTCATATATTTCTTCAGCACTGGGTCCTTCTATTTCGATATATGGTTCTAAAAGTGGCCATTCATCTATTTCTATATCCATGCCTCTATATGAATAAGTATCTCTTTTCTTCTCTGCTAGTTTTTTTCTATAATATCCCATTTCTTCAATGAGTTTATTTGCTACTTCAAAATTGTTTGTGTTAATTTCTACCTCTTTGACATCATCTATTTGATAATTTGCTTTATTGCTATATATGTATTTTATTGTTATTTCTACTTTCTCACCATCTTGCCTTAATCTAATCCATTTGAAGAATCTATTGCCTGTATCTTCAATGATCTTAAGTAACTTTTCATCTTCTAGTTTTGAAATATCAATATTATTTATATTAGTTTCTATATATTTATCTATTTCATCAAATCCTAATTTTTCTTTAAAATATATTTTTTCTTCTTGAGTAAATGTTGGCTTGATATAAGAAATAATGTTTATTAGTTTTTGTAAAGAATTTTTTGAATTAGTTATTTTATAATCACCAATCGCTAATTTATACATTAGAATTGGGCTATAACAGTCATATGTGTATATTTTTTGTATTCGACTTTTTTTAAATTCTGCTCCTATTTCTAATAATTTCTTTTTAATTTGTTCTTTATCGATATTTAATATCTTGATTTCTAATTCCTGATAATTCATAATTTATTTCCTCCGATATTGATATTAAGTTACAATTATCTTTTTTATTTCTTAAATCAATTAAAGTAATTTTTATTTATTCTTTTCTTTAAGAAATTCTACCATTTTTGAATATAATTAATTTGTTATCTATATTTTCAACTTTATTAAGTATTTCATATATACTTTTTTTCTTTGAATTAAAAAGCAATGTATATTTTATAAAATTCCAATTTAATCTCTCTTTACATCCATCTAATTCTTTCTTTTCTTTTTCCAAATTACATATGTATCTTTTTATTATTCGAAATATCAAATAATATGTAGGATGTTCTAAAAATATAATTAAATCAGCAACATCTGCCCTTTGCTTTAAGGTTGATTTATATACACCTTCCATAATCCATTCATCTTCATTTATTTTTCTTTGAATGATATTATCTCTTTCTTTTTTATCCCTTGAAATCCAGTCTTTTTTATAATTTATATTATCTAGATTTATAATTGGCAATTCGAATATTTTTTTTAATTTGTCTGCCAATGTAGTCTTTCCAGAACCAGACCCTCCTAATATTAATATTTTGCTAATTTTTTTCATATACATCTCCCAACAAGTTAACTTCTCTTATTTGGTCTTTGTCATTATTTTTTTCTTCTTTTGTTTTTGCATATTCTATTCCAGCTCTTTCACTTTCTCTAATTATTGTTTCTGGCATTCTTAATGATTCCAAATATTTTTCTTTTTCACTTTTTTCTATTTCAAGATTTTTTTCTGCTAATAATTTTGCTTCTTCTTTTCTTGGAAAAACATTATTGATTGCATCTTTTCCCATTTCTAACATACCTGTTGCAATTGACCCCAAATATTTTCCTACTTGAATTATTGAATTTTTAAATCTTCCTGTTTTAGATAAATTTATTTTTTCCAAAAGCTCTTTGCTTGGATGGTAATCTTCGTCTTTTCCTTTTTCTCTAGAAAAAACTTTTCCATTTTTATCAATATCTAAAACCAATTTTACTTTTTCTACTTGCTTATCATCTAAATTGCATTGCCCGTCATATATTACTGCATTATCTATATATTTTCTTACTTTATAATGTTTTAGCTGCTCTTCTGTTAGTTTAACTTTTATTGCATTAAATTCGTATTGAGTTATACTTACATTTTGAGATAGAGAATCAAAATTCGGTGTTCCTGCAAAAAAAAATGTTTTCCTTCTGCCTAATGATGATATTATATTACTTGGCTTTATATGGCCACTTTCTAATATCTTATCACAATTTTCCTCACTAGTTATGTGATATAAACCTTGATTTAAAGCTTCTTCATGGATTTCTTTTGATTTATCTAATTTTGTATATATTGCCTTTGTCGCAAAAAAAGAAATTCCATACATTGCTATAAAACTCTCTAATAACATCTTTTGTTCTCCTATGCTCATATTATCTCATAATTATTTTTTATTTACAATGATTTATTTTTAGTAATGATGGCAAAAAAAAGAGTTCCGAAGAACTTTTATGTGGTACCAACAATTTAAAAATTTACAGCTTGCTGGCTCTATTGGCAATTCCTATAAAAATCAATTGTTTTTCTTTATTAAAGCATTATTTAAACAAAATTCAATAAGATAATACAAAAAATCCCCCTGCTTTCACAGGGGGTAGGAGACAATTCTGTCTCCTATTAGTTCCAATTAAACCACCAAGCTATAATTGCAATACACCAGAAACATAAACAAAATACAAAAGAAAGCATTCCCCACCAAAAATATACAATATTTTTAGGGTAAATACTTATTCCGTCAGGAATCGTGACAGAAACTCCTGACTCATTATTGTCAGTTAATGCTTCTCTTAACCTCATAAGAACATTTGATTTTTCAAGAGAAGTTGCATTTCCCGATAACTTGTCAAGTTCTGAATACGACTGAGTCATATTCTTGTACCAGTATCCTACATCATTTTCAGGCTGATGTAGAAATATAGACACAACACCTTCTGTCAAGTTGTTTTTCTCTGCATAAGAAATCGCTTTAGCAAGTTCTTCCTTTGCAAGCTCAACCGTATTAGCATCTGCTGCTCTCTTGATGTATTGAGTGCAATTCATATCAAACTGCACAAATTTTACAATCCGCACAGTCGACCATGCACAGAATACAATTGTTGCTATAATAGCCCACGCGACAATAAATTTGGTTACTTTTCCCATTTTGTTTCCTCCGCCACAAATTATTTTGGAACATATACAATATGTATACATATATATTGTAACATAAATCATATGACTTGTCTATTATGTAACTCCGTTAAAATAATTAAAAACTAGAAAAGTAATATTTTCTATAATTAATTTATGTTTTTCAGTCTATGTGATATTAATTTTATCAATTTTTCTTATAATACTATTGATAAAATTAATACAACATTTGAAAACTAATATATAAATTAAAGTCTTTTCTTTCAGTTTCTCTCAAATCACAAATCTTCTTTAATTACCTTCATTTCAAAAAATTTCATTTTCTTTAAAAATTGTACGACTTTTTTTGCATAAAAAAAATCAACCATTACTGATTGATTTTCATATTGTCTGTTCCAAAAAATTCGAACAGATACTTATTTGGTGCGGATGAAGGGACTCGAACCCCCACGCCGTTGGCACTGGTTCCTAAGACCAGCGCGTATACCAATTCCGCCACATCCGCATTTATGTTTTTAATTTTAATCTTTTTTTATTAAAAAGTCAATACTTGAATTTTAAAAAATCCGGGAATCTCCCGGATTTTTATTAAAATGCATGTCTATCTTCTTTGTTTTTGAATAATTTGAATATTTTTTTATAGAGTTTTTTGTACCACGGAACTTTATCTATTAGTGCTAGGTCCATTGGTTCTCTTTTTGATAATGTTTCATTTGAAGTAAATTTTTGTGTTTTGCTTTCTTCTTCTTTTTTTGCAAATTGAGCTTTTCTGTCCATGATGTCTTGTTTGTTTATTTCTTCCAAACCCATTAATATGGCTCTTTCTCTCATATTTATTGCATAATCCCTATACATTATTGATAATAAATACCCTGTTTCTGGCTTTATTTGGCTTGCCCAATCTTCTGATGTAAAATCAATATTTGATTTATAATACATATCTGAATTTACTTTTAAAAATTTAATAAATGTAATTGGAATATTGTTTATTATTGAATAATCTGTATGTTTTAGGACTTCAATTACTTCACTACATGCTTGTCTATAAGCTAATTTCATATTAACCCTCTTTTGTTTTATTTTTTATCTTTTTCTAGTGCTTCATTAACTATATCAATTGCTTCATAAAATCCTGGTTCATTTTTTCTTTGTCCATATATTGCTTCTAAATCTTTTTTTGTTATTGTCTTTACTGGATTTACTGATACTTTCTCTTCTTTAATATCTTTTTCTACTTTTTTGAATATTTCTGATTTTTCATTTTGTTTAATGTATTCTGGTGAAATTAAAGTTTTTTCTTGTCCTTTTATTAAGGTTTGTACTGCCATTACTACTTTTTCAGGTGTTTGTGATTTCTTTTCTTCTACTTTAGTTTCTTTTTCATCTAATTTAACTTCTTTTTTCTCAACAGGTACTGATTTTGCTACAATTATACCATCTTTGTCCGGCTTATTTTCTATTTTTAAATGTGCTTGGTATATTTGCTCTATTATATTTGTTTCATCATGTTCAGCATCAATGATATCAATAACTTGCTCATCTAATGGTTCTATTGTTTTTTCGATTTTTATTTCTTCAACTATTGGAGCTGATGTGTTTTCTACTTTAATTTGTGGTTCTGATATGTTAATGTTTTGTTCTACTTTTACTTCTGAATTTACTGAATTTTTAATTTCAGTGTTTATATTTATTGTTTGATCTATATCCGAAATCATTTTTGATGATTTTGTTATTGCATCTATTCTTAATTCATTTTCTCTGATTTTTCTTTTTAATTCTTCTCTATCATTTGGAATTGAATTTATTTGTTCATCTATTTTTTTATCAATTGCTTCATCAATCACTTTTTTTGGTGGTTGTAAATGTCTTGAATTTATAATTTGTAATGTTTTATTGATTTTCAATATTGAATTATAAATTTTTATATTTTTTACATCAATTTTAGTTTGATCTTCTGCTTCTTCTTTTTCAATCCCATCATTATTAGATTCATTAATCATCTTTATTAAAATTTCTAGATTTTTATATTCATCAATTATACTTTGTGGTGCATTTTCGATGTTTGTATATTTTTCTTTTATTAATTGTTTTCTTATTGTGTATTGATTTACGGGTATTTTATTGATTTTTTCTTGTTCTTTTTTGATATATTCGCTTTCATCTTTTTTTGAAACGTCTGATGAGTTCATTTCTTTAAAAATATCAAATTTTTTCAGATTATTTTCATATTCTTCTATTAATGTAACATTTATTTCTATTTCATTTGAAGATTTTACTTTTTCCGTTGTATAATCCGATTCTGATACTTCTAATATATTTAATAATGTCTGTATTGTATATATTTCATCCTGTACGCTGATTGGTGCTTCTGTGATATCTGTATATTTAGACATTAATAATATTCTTCTAGTTTTTAACTTTTTATTAAATGCATCCATTAATTCATTCATTTTATCATTTGTATCTTGCATTAAATAAATTTCCTCCAATTTATGTATTCTTTATAAATTTACCATTATGGTATCTTATTGTCAAATCCATTTTTTTATAATATTTTAATAAAATAGTTGACTTTTTTCACATAAGTGAGTATACTTATATTGTTAGTCAAATGGGTCAGTAGCTCAGTTGGATAGAGCAACGGCCTTCTAAGCCGTAGGTCGGGGGTTCGAATCCCTCCTGGCTCACCATTTTTAAACTAACTTCGAGGCGTAGCGCAGTTGGTAGCGCGCGTGGTTTGGGACCATGAGGTCGCAGGTTCGATCCCTGTCGCCTCGACCATCAAATGGCTGTTTTAATAAAATTCAATAGAATTTAAGAATAGCCAAACAATTACAAAGTACTATTTTCTAAACAATTTAGAAAATAGTGCTTTTTTTATTTATTCTTTGTCAACTTTTGTAGTGGATAAGTTTATAAATACTTATTCACTCTATTTTTATATCATTTTAGAATATATATATCGATAATCATAAATTTTTAATATAATTGAACATAATTAATTGAATTCTTCTATTCTTTCATTTTTAAAATAAATTTTATTATTTATGGCTTTTTCTAACACTTTATTTAGTAAAACTTTATCTCCATACCATTGAATTAAATTAACAAATTCCTCTAATGAACACCATTTATACTCTATGCTTTCTTCATTCAAAATAATATCAGTATCAGTATCATTAACTCTAGAAATAAAAACATATTCTATACAATCATTTCCTAAGGATTTATATTTAAATATCCAATTTAAATATGTAGATTCTAATACATCTAAGTTGGTTTCTTCTTTTATTTCTCTCTTTACAGTTTCTTTTAAGTATGAATCTTCATCTTCACATCCTCCAGTAACAACATACCAAAAAGATCTTTTAAATTGTGGATCTTTATCACTTCCTAAAAGCGACAAAAATTCATTTTTATCATTTATAATAAATGATAATATTTTATTCATAGCTAATTCCTCACTTTCAATTTTTTATAATTCAATTTTATCTCTAATTTCTACTTTTTTCTACCTTCAGGTGCAATTAACTTTACTAATTTATTATTTTCAACCTTATAAATACCATTTACTTAGTTAAGTCTAATAATCTCCTTATTATCCTTTATTTTAGCAACAAATTTATTATTTTATTCTAAAACTTTTTTTATTAATTCCTGATTATTATATAAAGTTATTGCTTGTGGAAGTAATTTAATTTTAAAATTTGTGTCTGTGATTTCATCTCCATCTATGTTGCATACTGTTTCTTCTTTTAATTTTATCGTTATTTCTGTTGTTTGAAATTTATTTATGCTTTTTGATTGTTCATGTGTGCCTTTTTTTATTTTTATGATAAGGCCTGGTAATTTATATTTTTTCATGTCTTTGGCATAATAAATGTCCAATAATCCATCGTTATATTTACTGTTTGGTGCGATTTGAAATCCTCCACCATAGTACATTCCATTTGCTATGACTATTGTTGTAAATTTTCCTTGCTTTTTTTCTTCTTTGCTGGTGAATTCTGCTTCTTTGTTTTTGTATTTAAAAAAGGTATATATCAGACTTGCATTATATCTTTGTTTGATTGGAATTAATTTGTTTTTTATTATTTTAGTATTATTTCCAACGTCTGCATCAATTCCAAAACATGCAATATTTATAAAATATTTATCATTTATTTGAGCGACATCTATTTTTTCGTACATTTCGGTATTTTGTTTTAATATTGATTTATAAAAATCGTTTCCGGTACCAACTGGTATAACTCCTAAGTAGTTTTTACTGCCCATTATGTTGTTTAAAATCCTGTTTACAGTTCCATCTCCTCCGTACTGCGATGATTATATTTTTGCTATTTAAATATTTTTTTAAAACGTCTTTCATTAAGTTGTCTTTTGTTATAGTTTCTATTACGTAATCTATTTTCAATTCTTGGCAAACTTCTTTTATTCTTTCAGATATTGTATCCAATTTTTTATTTAGTGAAAATTTATTTACTATAAAAACATGTCTCATTGTTTTACTCCATTTATGTTCTTTTTTATTAATTCTTCAACTTTTTGCATTAAATATTCGTTGGCTTCTTGTAATTCCATTTTACTTATATCGATTGGTTCTCCAAACTCTATTTTAATTCCTTTTCTAAATAGTTTGTAATCCCCAGTTATTGCAAATGGTACTATTGGTGATTTTGTTTTTTTCGCCATTGATACTGCTCCAAATTTAAATGGTAATAAAATTTTATTTGTTTTATTGCGTGTTCCTTCTGGAAATAAACTTATTACTCCATTGTCTTTTAATATTTTTATTGCTGTATCAACTGCACTCACGCTCGTATGTTTTCTATCAACTGGTATCGCTTTAATGGCTTTGAAAAATAGTTTTGTTTTTCCTTCTAATAGTTCTTTTTTTGCTAAAAATCTTACTGTTCTTTTTGTTGATAACGCTACTAATGCTGGGTCCAGAGCGTTTTTATGATTTCCTGCGAATATAAATGCTTTTTCGGCTGGAATTTTTTCTTTATTTATTATTGTTGGTCTATATAATATTTTAAATATAGGCTTTAAAATAAATTTTAATGTCTTGTATGAATCCATTCTAAAACTTCCCCTTAAGTCTTATTAGGCTTGACCTTCCCATTCTTTATAAAATTCTTCTAAGAATTCTTCCATGTATTTTGTTCTTTCGATCGCTATCATCTTTGCTGTTTCTGTATTTATTGTGTCCTTTATTTTTAATAATTTTTCATAAAAATGATTTATTGAATGTCTTTCTTTGTTCCTGTACTCTTCGTATGTATTTACTTCAATAATTCCAACTTCTGGATTGTATATTGTATTGCCTTTTTTTCCACCAAATGCAAAACATCTTGCAATCCCTATTGCTCCTATACTATCTATTCTGTCTGCATCTTGTACTATTTTTCCTTCTTCTGAAATTTCTACTGTATTAAATCCACCTTTATATCCTAAGTTGTTAATTGAATTTAATATATTTTCTAATTCATCTTGTTCAATGTCATTGTAAATATTTAATTTTTTCATTAATTCTATTAAATTTTCTACCACATTACCTTCTGAAAATTTTTCGTCAAATACATCATGGAATAATGCAATCATTTTTATTACAAATTCATTTTGATGCTCTGTTTCATTAATTTTTATTGCTAAGTCATGAACTCTTTTGATATGCCACCAATCATGTCCTGTACTTTCTTTAATAAAATTGTCTTTAATATAATTTTCTGATATTTTTAAAATTTCGCCTATATTCATTTTTGTACTCCTTTTGAGCTATTATACTATAAAAATGCCAATGTTTTTCTTCTCCTAATGCTGTTGGTTTATCATTTTCTATTTCTTCAAATCGTATGATCTTAAATTTATTAAATAATCTTTTAACATCTTCTTTGTCAAAAAAACTCATGTCTCTACATTCTTTATTCCATGAATCATTGATTCCTAATATTGTTCCTACAAAATATCCATTTAAATTAATTGATTCTACAATTTTCTGCCACATTAATTTGAAATATTCTTTTTTACAAAATGATAAACTAAAATTAGCTATTATTAAATCTGTATTTGGGATTTTTAAATCTTCTAATTTTTGTTTTTTAAATTGAAAATATTTTTGCTTATCTTGTGATAGTCTTTCTCTTATTATTTCTTCAACATTTTCTTTATCTATACCTAATACACTCCAATTATTTTGTATTAAATAAATTGTATCATTTCCTGAGCCACATCCTAAATCGATTGCATTTGTTGGCTCTATTTTTATATTTTCTATAAATCCTTTTACGTTATTTCTGGGTTTTTCTTTTTTAGTTTTATCATAGTACTTTTTCCAATTTTGCATTATTTTCTCCTACAAAACTTATTAAATTTATTTTAGCACATTCAATAATCTTTGTCTTTTCTTTTATATTGATTGCTCATTTTTTATCTTTATGTTATAATTATTATGTAACTTATTGTTGAATTAAGAATCTTACGTGATTACTTGATTTTGTTTTGATGTTAGGAGGACATCATGAATAACAACTTAATTACTCTCATTATGGGGAGTACGTATCTCGTCGGTAGCCAGAACACTCAAGGATTGCGTTTTGATATCGGAGACGCTAACCCATCTACAATTTTAGAGAGAATGGCAAATAACCATATTTCTACTATTGTTGAGTTTTTTAAAACTACTGAACCTTTTCGTAGCGATGTAGCATACAGGAAACTATGCAAATTGAATAGCATAGGGTTCCTTGCTTATTATCTTTCTGATATGGGCAATGTGCTCTTTCTCAACATTGCGCGTTATGGTTCAAAAACGTCTAATTATGTGGTATATTTGCCACATAATTTAGATAAAGATCAAAAAAGACATATTAGGAATATCTTATTGAAAAATCCATGTTCAAAGTATACTATTTTATACAATTTGAAACTGGATGAGGCACAAATTCCTATTGGGGATACAAAATCGGACATTTCTGCCGATCAATTTTTAAGTATGATATAAATAAAAGACCAGCGATTGCTGGTCTTCTATTTTGCTTTTGCTAGGTGTAGCAATTTATTTATTAGTTCTGTTTTACTATATCCAAACTGTTCCATCAAGATTGGATACATACTAATATTAGTTAACCCTGGTAAAGTATTTATTTCATTAATGTATATTTCTCCAGTATTATCTTCTACAAAAAAATCTATACGTGATAGCCCATTACCATCTATGGCCATAAATAATTGTTTTGCTATTTTTTTTATTTTTTCTGATTGTTCTTTTATTAAATCTGCTGGCACATTGGTTTGATTTGTTGAGTTTTCATATTTTGAGCTATATGAATAAAACTCTTCTATGGGAGATATTTCTCCAACATTTGACACTTCCATTCCTAATTCTGGATTACCTAATACTGCAACTTCTACTTCTTTACCTATGATGCCTTCTTCAATTAATATTTTAGAATCATATTTTGCGGCGTTTTCTATTGCTTCTTTCAACTTATTATATTCATGTACTTTTTGAATTCCTATAGAAGATCCAGAATTTGATGGTTTTACAAATATTGGATATTTTAACTCTGTATTTATTATAGATTTTAAATCATCATTAGTTACTATTCTTTCATTAAACTCCTTATCAAAATACATATATTTGTTATTTGAAATATATTTTATAAATATTGATTTTGCATTTTTAATTTTGCATCTATCAAATATTATTTTTGCATATACTTTATCCATGCATATTGCTGATGATAATACTCCACACCCTACATATGGAATACCAATTAACTCTAGCATACCTTGTAAGCTTCCATCTTCTCCATATAATCCATGTAAAACAGGAAATATTACGTTAAATTGTTTTAAAAATTCTACAGTATTTATAATATCTTTTTTACTAGTATTATCTTTCCAATTTCCTTTTTTATCAATATATATCTCTGTTACATTATATTTATTTTTATCAATGTTATCTATAACGTATTTGGAAGATAATATTGATATATCATGTTCTGTTGATTGCCCTCCATATATTATTCCTACATTTAACATTTTATTTCCTCCTTTATAATAAATGATATGATTTATTATATTTTTTATTCTATCATATTTTACAACAATTTGTGTTTAATACTTTTATTTTTTAATTATATAGTAAAAAAGACTTCACACCATGAAGCCTTTTTTATTTTGGTATAAATTAATTATTGATATATTCATCTCTTACTTTTCTTGATACTGTATATCCCATTGCTGCTACTAAAGCTGTTAATGTGATTCCAACACCTGTCATTTGTAATAGTTTGTTTATATCCAACCCTGTCTTTGGTACTAATACTAGAGTGGCTTGTTGTTTCTTTCCTTTCTTTTCTTCTTCGGTGTCTGTTTCTTCGAATCCTGCATTGTTCTCTGTTTTTTCTATTCCTGCTTTATTTACTAATGTTCCAAAATTGTCTTTTGAATTTGTCCACTTTAATGTGATACTTAATTCTTTGCTTTCTCCTGGATTTAGTTCTATTTTTTTGCTTACAATTTTACCATGTTCGATTCTCCAATCTGGATTCTCTGAAGGGTTCATTGTAAAGTATTTTGGAATATTTTCTTGAACTACTATGCTTCCTTTGATTTCTCCAGTATTTTTTACATTGATTGAATATCTTACTTTTACTTCACTATTTAATATCTTCTTTACTGGGATATCTAATTTTGTGAATTTTCCATTTCTGAATGTTCTCTTTTCTCCATCTATTGTTGCTTCTTTTAGCTCTTTATCGATTTCAATATTGAAAACTTTCTTCTCATAATAATATGTGATTTTTTGTTCTTCTTCTGTTATTACTGGCTTAATGTTTTCAGATTTTTCAGTTGATACTAAATTATAATACTCAATATCTTTTGCTTCTGTATTATATGGCTCATTGATATTTCCATTTATTACTTCGTCATTTTGTAATTTCATTCCTGTTGATTTCTCTACATAACTTACTACTACTTTTCCGAATTTCTTCTTGTATAAATATGTTACTACTTTTTCTTCTTGAGATATCTTTCCATTTTCATTTCCTTCTACCTCTACGAATTCATAAGCGTTTTGATCTATATCGTTTGGAATTGTTGTTTGATATGCATCGCCTACGTGGCCTGTGATAACTTTATCTTCCTTCAATTTCATACTTCTATTTGATTTTAACACATATTTTACTGTTACCTTTGAACTTATTTCTGCTGGTATTTCTTTTGTATTATTTTCTGTTATCTTCTTATTTAATTCTTTTAAACTTATCTCAGTTCTAACTTTGTTTGTTACTTTTAGATTATCTTCTGAAATCTTGAAGTCTTTATATACTAATTTAATTTCTTTCTTGATTTCTACTTCTTTGTCACCATTATTATGTGTGTCTATGTTGTGTAAATTTTCTGTCCATGTAATTGTTTTGCTTTCATCATCATAACTTCCGTCCATGATGTTTGATTTACTTAAGTCCAATTTGAATGGTAATTCATCAACTATTTTTACTACTGCATCTCCCATATATTCTTTGATCTTACCTTTGTAAGTTATTGTATATGGTACTATTTCGTCTACTTTTGTTATCTTCGCTAATGTTGATTCTTTTTCTACTTTTGAATCTTCTATCTTACCTTCTGTTAATGGTTTTATTGTATTTGTAATTGTGTTTCCATTTACAGCTGATGTGTAATACATTAATTCTCCTGGATTTACTTCTGATTCTGTTACTGTATATACATTTTCTGTTCCTGTTGTTGGATTGTATTTTGGTAAGTTTTTGAATTCTACTTCCCAATTTGCATCCGTTGTTCTATCACCTTTGACTTCTTTGTCTGCAATTACTTCATTATTATTTCTTACCTCTATTTTAATTGATTTTGGTCTCTTATTCTTTGCATTATGTCCGTCAACCCACTTCTTGTTGGCTTTTAAGTTAATAGTTGTTCCTGGTACTGCATATGTATTTAATACTTTAAATCCATTTGTAATATTTCCTGATGTTGTTGTTGTATAGAATTCTAAGTCGTTTGGATTATTTGGTTCTTCTGTTATTGTGTAATTGATTGGATCTCCGTTTTTGTTGTACTTTGGTACATTTTCAAATATCTTCTTCCAACTTTCTTCTGTTATTAATCCTGTTACTGGGCTTTCTTTTACAATTTTTCCTTCTTCATCTTTTACTTGTATCTTAACACTTGTTGGTCTCTTATTGTTTTGGTTTGAATTATCTTTCCACTCTACTGAGATTTTTGGTGTTACTTCTTCATTTGGTACTTCAAATTTGTTTGTTACCGTGAATCCACTCTTGTAATTTCCACTTACTGTTGCTCTGTAGAACTTAAAGTCATTTTGATTTACTTCTACTTCTTGTACATTGTACACTTCTTCGTTTCCTAAAGCATCATATTTGTCTAATTCGAAGTTATGGCTCCATCCATCTGCTGTATTTTTGTTTCCGCTTTGTACTTTGCTTGCAACTATTTGGTTATTTCCATTCAATACTTCATATTTGATTGAAGATGGTCTCTTGTTTGCTGTGTTATTGTTATCATCCCATGTTTTACTTACTTTTACTGTAACTTTTTCATTTGGTACTATGAATTTATTTACTACTGCGAATCCGTTTGTTTGTTCTCCACTTACTTTCTTTGTATAGAATTTTAAGTCATTGTCATTTACTTCTTGTTCTTCTAATGTGTATTGGATCTCGTTCGCATTATTATCATATTTATTCACATTCTTGAATTTATATGACCAATTTGCATCAGTTGTTCTGTTTCCACTTACTAATTCTTCTACTTCTGCAGCTCCACCTTTTAAGATGTACTTAATTGATGTTGGTCTCTTGTTTGCTGAATTATTATTATCTTCCCAAGTTTTATTTACATTTATATCAATCTTTTCATCCGGTACCTTGAATTTGTTTGTTATTACATATTCGCTGTCCTTATCTCCTGTTATCTTCTTTTCATAGAATTTTAAATCTTCTGTTTTATCTTCGATTTCTTCTATTGAATAATTGATAACATCTCCATATCCATTGTATTTTGATACATTTTCAAATGTGTATTTCCACTCACTTCCTGATCCTGTAACTCTTTCTTCTCTTACTATTGCTGCATTATTCTTTAATTGTACTTTGATTGCTGCTGGTCTCTTGCTTGCTGTATTATTATTGTCTTCCCATACTTTTTTAACTTTTACTGTTACTTTTTCGTCTGGTACTTCGAATTTATTTGTTACTTCATATCCTTTGTCTATATCCCCTGTTACGGTTATTTTATAGAATTTGAAATCATCTGGGCTATTTGGTTTCTCTTCTACTGTATATGGAATTGGATTTCCATCTTTGTCGTATTTTGGTACGTTTTCAAATACTTTATTCCATTCTTCATCTGTTGGATTTCCTGTAACATTTCCTTCTTTTACAACTTTGCCTTCTTTATCTTTTACAATTATTTTTACATTGCTTGGTCTCTTGTTTCCATTGTTATTATTGTCTTCCCATATGATTTTTACTCTTGGTGTTACTTTGTCATTTGGTACAACAAATTTGTTTGTAACATTGATTCCTGCTTTGTAATCTCCACTGATTGTTGATTCATAGAATTTTAAATCTCCTAGATTTACTTCTTCTTCTCTTACAGTGTAACTTATTTCGTTTCCAGTGTTTGCTTCATATTTTACTAAATTGCTAAATTCGTATGACCAATTTGTATTTGTATTGCTTTCTCCTGTTACGATTTGTTCTACTGTATTTTGTCCATCAGTGATTATATATTTAATGCTTGTTGGTCTCTTGCTTCTTGAATTTGAATCATCATTCCATATTTTGCTTACTCTTACATTGATTCTTTCGTCCGGTACTTTGAATGTATTTACGACATTAAATCCGGCTTTGTAATCTCCGTTTACTTGCTTTGTGTAGAATTTTAATTCTCCTTCATTTGCTTCTTTTTCTTCTAATGTGTATTTGATTTCATCGTTATGATTATCATATTTTGCTAGACCTGTGAATGTGTGTGTCCAGTCTGCATCTGTTGTTTCATTTCCTGCTACAACTTTTTCTGATACTACTGTTTCTTTATTCTTTAATACATATTTGATTGAAACTGGTCTCTTTCTACTTGCATTATTTGAATCATTCAATGTCTTGCTTAAATTT